>JBQLZI010000155.1:0-6340 GCA_052168195.1 Phycisphaerales bacterium | reverse complement strand
CAACACCCTCGCGCCCGACGAATCCGGGCAGATTCCCCTGCCCGACTGCTTCGCCGTGGTTCACCCGCGCATCCCGGGCAGCCGCTACCCGTTCGGCGAGCTCGCCGGAGCGGGCGTGGCGTTCAAACTCGCGTGGCGCATCGCGACGATGCACACAGGATCGGACCGCGTGCCCGCCGCGCTCCGCGAGACGCTCCTCGACCTGCTCGCGTTGGCGTCGCTGGGCACGATCGCGGACATCGTCCCGCTCGTCGACGAGAACCGCGTCATCGCCCGCTTCGGCCTCGCCCGGCTCCGACACGTCGACAACGAGGGGCTCCGCGCGCTCATCGACGCCTCCGGGCTCTCCAACGACAAAGTCTCTGCCGAAGACGTCGGGTTCAAACTCGGCCCACGCCTGAACGCGTGCGGCCGGCTCGGCCACGCGCGGGAGGCCGCAGAACTCCTCACCACCGCCCGCGGCGACCGCGCCACCGAGATCGCCGCCCAACTCACCGCGCTCAACCGCGAGCGTCAGAGCACGGAACGCAGGATCTTCGAGCAGGCCCACCAACTCGCCGAAGACGCCGGGATGTTCCACGACGACCGCCGCGCCATCGTGCTCGCCCACGAAGAGTGGCACCCGGGCGTGGTCGGCATCGTCTGCTCGCGGCTCGTCGAACGCCGGCGCCGGCCGACGATCCTGCTCCAGCGCGACAACGGACACTGCCACGGCTCCGGACGCAGCGTGCACGGCGTCTCGCTCCACGCCGCGCTGCAACGCTGCGCCGACTGCCTGGACACGTTCGGAGGCCACGACATGGCCGCCGGGCTCCGAGTGAGCACCGCGAACCTCGACGCATTCACCGACCGCTTCACGCAGGTAATCAACGAGATGCACGGCGTCGACGGGCTGACCCCGCTGCTCGACCTCGACTGCGAAGCGACCCTGGCCGAACTCACGCCCGCCGCGATGCGTCAGGTCGCGTCGCTCGGCCCTTTCGGACGCGACAACCCGAAGCCAACCCTGCTCGCGCGCGGGCTCACCATCGCCCAGCCGCCGCGCGTCATGGGGAAGAAGAGCCAGCACCTCGCCTTCGCAGTCGCTCAGGGCGGGCGCGCGATCCGCGTCGTCGCTTGGAACTGGGGTGAACGCGAAGCGGAGATCAAGCCAGGACGCACGATCGACGCCGCGTTCCGCGCCTCGCTGTCCGACTGGCACCTCGCGCGCGGCGAGACGGTCGTCGAAGGCACGCTCGAAGACCTCGCGTTCCGCGACTGACGCGTCAGTTGGCGACGGCGCTGCTGATCGTGAAGATCGGGAGCAGCAGCGCAATGGCCATGCCGCCGATGAGCCCGCCCATCACGATGATCATGATCGGCTCGATCAGTTGCGTGCCGGTCTTGATCGCCTCGTCAAGGTCGTGCTCGCTGCTCTCGGCGATGCGCCCGAGCACCTCGGGCAGGCGCCCGGAGCGTTCGCCCGCGGCGATCATTTGCGCCACCGCCGGGTTGATCAGGTCGCTGTCCTGCACGACCTCCGCGAGCGTGCCGCCCTCGGTCAGCGTCTCGTTCATGTCGCGCCACAGCCGGTCCCAGAGCAGATTGTTCGTGACGCCGCGCACGATCCTGATCGCTTCGACAAGAGGCACGCCCGCCTGGAGCAGCGTGCCGAGGGTTCGTGTCGAGCGAGTCAGGTAATACCGTGAATACATCTTCCCGAACACGGGCGTGTGCACGCGCAGCCAGTCGGCCGCGTACCGCCCCCGGGGGGTCTTGACGAACACGAACCCGGCCACGCCCGCGACCGCTGCGGCGATCAGCAGCGTGATCCCGTGGGCTTGCAGGAAATTGCTGATCCACAGCACGACCTGCGTCGGCTTGGGCAGCGCTGCGTTGCGCGACTGATAGATCCTCGCAAACCGCGGGAGCACCCAGACCATCAGGAAGCCGGTCACGCCGATGGCCATGCCCGACATCACCAGCGGGTAGGTCATGGCGCCCTTGATCTGCTTCGTGACGCGGCGTTCCTTGCCGAGGTAGTCCGCCACGCGCGACAGCATGACCGCCAGCGTGCCGGACGCCTCCGACGCGCGGACCAGACTCGCCATCAGCGTCGGGAACACCGTGGGGAATGCGCAGAGCGACGCACTGAAACTCGCGCCGGACTTCACGCCCTCCTGCACGACCTCGATGACCTTTCGCAGCCCGCTCGACTTGCTCTGACGGATGAACGCGTCGAGTGCCTCGTTCAGCGGCACGCCGGTCTCGAGCATCACGGCCAACTGGCCGCTGAACGCGATCACCTCGTCGCGTTTCACACCCTTCGCGGCGCGGCGCAGGCGAATCTCCTCGATGTCGATCGCGTCGTGCTCGCCCTTGACTTCGAGCAGCGTCCTCCCCGACTTGCGGATCCGTGCGATCGCCTCGTCCCGCGTGGACGCATCGATCACCTCGACGGTCACGCCGCCGTGCTCGGTCCGAAGTTTGGCGCGGAACTTGGGCATGCGCTCAGGCCGTCTCCGTGGGAGTCGCGAGGATCGACGCGGCGCCGAGGTCCTGGCTCAGCACGCGCAGCACTTCGTCCACGGTCGTCTGGCCGGCCAAGGCCTTCGCGAGACCGTCTTCCCGGAGGGTCTGGAAACCGGCGTCGCGGGCCAGCCGGCGGAGTTCCTGAAGGCCCGCGCCGCTCGCGATGCCTTCGAGCATCGCCTCGGTCGGCACGAACAGTTCGAAAACGCCCAGACGACCCGAGTACCCGCGCCCGCGGCAGCGGGTGCATCCGGCGCCTTTGACCAGTTCGCCGACCTCGCCGAACGTTTCCATGAGCGCCTTCCGCTCGCGGGCGTCGGGCTGATGGGGCTCGCGGCAGTGCGGGCAGACCTTGCGGACGAGGCGCTGCGCGAGCACGCCCCGGAGCATCGCCGCGACGAGGTAGGGCTCCACGCCCATGTTCACGAGACGGGTGACGGCGCTGGTCGCGTCGTTGGTGTGCAGGGTCGAGAAGACCAGGTGGCCGGTGAGCGCGGCCTGGGTGGCGACCTGCGCGGTCTCGGTGTCGCGGATCTCGCCGACCATGATGATGTCGGGGTCCTGACGCAGGAGCGAACGGAGCGCCGTCGCGAAGGAGAATCCGATCTTGTCGTTCACCTGGAACTGGTTGACGCCGAGGATCGTCGCCTCGACCGGGTTCTCGACGGTGCAGATGTTGTCCTCGTCGCTCGCGAGTTCCGCGAGCACGCTGTAGAGCGTGGTCGACTTGCCCGAGCCGGTCGGGCCCGTGACGAGCACGGCGCCGGTGGGCGAGTTGATGATCTCGCGCCAGATCCGGGTCATCGCGGCCGACATGCCGAGTTTTTCAAGCGTCACGATCGAACTGCGGTTGTCGATCACGCGGATCACGACCTTCTCGCCGAACTTCCCGGGCATGGTCGAGACGCGCATGTCGATCGGGCGCCCGTCGATCATCACGTGGATGTCGCCGTCCTGCGGGAGGCGGCGCTCCGAGATGTCCATGCCGGACATGATCTTGATACGCGACACGATCGCCGGGTGCATCTGGTGCGGGGGCGAGAGTTTCACCATCAACTTGCCGTCGACACGGAGGCGCACGCGGCAGGCGTGGTCCTCGCGCTCGATGTGGATATCGCTGGCCCGGTCCTGCACCGCGCTGTAGAGCAGGTAGTTGACCAGTTTGATGACGGGCGACTGCCCCGCGACCTCGGTGAGGTCGTCGAGTTCCTGGACCGTCGTCTCGACCAGTTCGAGCGTGTCGGATTTGCCCTCCTGGTCGTACATGTCGTCGAGGACGAACACGCCGGCGGAGGGAAGGTGGGCCTGCAGGGTGGCGCGGATGTCGCGCGAGGTGGCCGCGACGATCTGGACCTCGCAGCCGCTGAGCCGCTCGATCTCTTCGGTGAGGAACAGATTGGCGGGCTCGGACACCGCGACGGTCAGGACGCCATTGACGGCGAAGAGCGGCATGACCGCGTGGGTGTCGATGAAGTCGCGCGGGAGTTTGTCGGTGACGCGCGGGTCGGCCAGCCGCGGCGTGAGTTTCGCGTACGGCACGCCGTACGCGGACGCCAGCGCTTCGACGACCTGCTCTTCGGAGACGATCGAGAGTTCGATCAGGATCTCGCCCAGCAGTTTGCGGTGGCCGCTGCGCTTCTGCTCGTCCAGCGCGTCGCGGAGTTGCACCTCCGAGATCAGGCCGCGCTCGACGAGCAACTCGCCGAGTTGCACCTTGGCGGGCGCCGCCTTGGGCTTGGTTGCTGTCCGGTGGAGTTCGCTCATCGCAGACTCCTTACGGCTTCCTCGACGCTGACGGCGGACTGGAAGACGCCGTCGAGTCGCGTCATCTCGAATATCTTGCGGACGGTGTCGTCGACCTTGACCAGGCGCACGCTGCCCGACGCGGCGCTGGCACGCTCCCGGAGGTGCAGAAGGGTTTCAAGCGCGGCTGAATCGACGTATTCGAGGTGCTCGCAGTCGAAGACGATGTCCCGCGTGCCGCTCTCGATCCGCTCGAGCGCGGTACGCTGCAACTGCTCCGCGTCGTCGACGGTGAAGTCGCCCGAGAGCGTGAACACCACCACGCGGCCGAAGTTCTGGTAACTGTACTTCACGCGGCCTCTCCTTCCGCACGGGGCGCGGCGTCCATGCCTCTCCGCTCCGCGGCTTGGTGGCGGAGCACCATCCGGTCGTACTCGGCGAAGTCGAGTTCGACGAAGTACCTCGCGAGTTGCGGGTCGAACTGCGAGCCGCCGCACCGCTCGATCTCGGCCAGCACCTTCTCCCGCGGGAGCGCGCTGCGGTACGTCCTGGTGCTGCTCATGGCGTCGAACGAGTCGGCGATCGCGATGAGCCGAGCGAACATCGGGATATCCTCGCCGGCGACGTTGTGCGGGTAGCCCTTGCCGTCCCACCGTTCGTGGTGATAGAGCACGCCCGGCAGCACGTCGGCGAACTGCGGGATGTCGCGGAGGATGCGGTGGCCGATCTCAGGGTGGAGTTTGATCAGCCCGAACTCCTCATCGGTCAGCCGGCCCGGCTTGCAGAGCACCGATTCGGGCACGCCGATCTTGCCCACGTCGTGGACCATGCCCGCGATGTGGAGGCGCTGAAGGGCCTCGGCGTCGAGCCCGATGGCTTCGCCCAGCCGAACGGCCATGTACGCGACGCGCTCACTGTGGCCGCGCGTGTACCGGTCCTTGGCGTCGATCGCCGAGGTCAGCGCACGCAACGTTCCCATGAACATCGAGCGCTGCTCTTCGTAGAGCGTGGCGTTCTCGAGCAGCACGCCGATCGACGCCGTCGCCGCGGCGACGAGTTTGAGATCGACACTGCTCACGATCGGGTCTTCGCCGGACTTCTTGATCGTGACGATCGCGCCGATGACCTCGCCGTCGCGGAGCACAGGCTGGGCAAGGCAGTCCCCCGCCGCCGTCGGCTCGACTTCACCGGACGAACCGGCCTCGGCTTGGAAGATCAGCGGGGTGTCGGAATCGAGTTTGGCAAGCGCGGATCGCGCGAGCCGCTCGTCGGTGCGGCGCGCTTCCTCGGGGCCGATCCGCAGCGTCCGGTTCGCGAGCGTGAGCGTCTGTCGCGTGTTCGCGCCGAAGGCCGCGGCCACACGCTCGAAGGGGAGCGTGGCGTGGAGTTCCTCGAGGGCCATCTCGACGAACCGGTCCGGCTGCGTGAACGAGTGCAGCGAGCCGCTCAGTTTGTAGACGAGCGTGAGTTCCTCGTACACGCCTGAGAGTTGGCGGCTGAAACTCTCGACGGCGTCCCGTGCGGAGATCGTCTCGGTGTGATTGTTCCACAGTTCGGGGAGCATCCGCGAGAGCAGGCGGCCCTCCGCGATCTGATGCTGACCCGCGAGGCACGCAACGAAATATCCGGTGCGGCGGCGGCGGCGGCTGATCGCCGTCGGCGTCAGCGTCAGGTCTGGCCTCGGCGACCACGGCGCGGGCTGATCCTCCGACGACCATCGCGCGGCCGCGAGACGGAGCGTCTCGACCAGTTCGGCGCGCGAGACGCCTTCCCCGCTCTCGACCGCGGGCTCGGTGAGCAACTCACCGGCCGTGTCGATCGCGAGCGCCCGCACGCCCAGTTCGCGGAGTCGTTCGACGAACGACTCGGCCGCGGGATCGAGCGTCACGCGCTCGGGCTCGGGAGGTCCGAACCCGTCGGGATGGATCGAGGTGTTGCTCACGCGGCCTTCGAGGTGTCTCCGCCGAGGATGGACTCGACGCGGGCGAGGATTTCACGGGGGCTGAACGGCTTGGCGAGCACCTCGGAGATGTTGGTGCTCGCGAGGTCTTCCTGCGAGAGCGAGTGCCCGCGCGCCGTGAGCATG
>JBQLZI010000154.1:0-6409 GCA_052168195.1 Phycisphaerales bacterium | reverse complement strand
GCCGCGGCGCTGGCGCGCGAACTCGGGGAGCCCCTCGTTGACGTCTGCGCTCGGCGATCCGGCCGAGGACGCGCCGGTGGCTTCGGCGCGGACCTCGTCGATGATGAAGCGTCCGGCGCGGGGGACGTTGCGCTTGCCGCGCATCTCGCCCAAGGCGCGGACCGCGCCGTCGCGGCGGAGGACGCTGAGCGAGACGCGGTTCTGCTTGGAGAGGGCGATGTACGCGAGGGCGAAGGCGAGCCGCTGGGCGAAGACGACCTTGGAGGGGGTCTCGGGGCCGCCCGCGTCGCGCATGCTAGCGGAGGCGTCGAGGAGGACATGGACGGCGAGGTCCTGCTCTTCGAGGAAGAGTTTGATGACCAGCCGGTCGAGGCGGGCCAGGGCGTTCCAGTCGATGAACCGTGGGTCGTCGCCGGGGGCGTAGTCGCGGTAGTCGTCGAACTCGACGGACCGGCCGCGGCGTTTGCTCCGGCGCTCGCCGACGAGTTTCCCGGCGAAGACGTTCCGGGAGGCGACGTCGAGGCGGTCGAGTTGGGCCAGCAGGCGGGCCGGGAGGAGGTCCTCGACGGAGGTGGGCAGGTTGGGCTCGCCGCGGATCAGCACCGGGTGACTCAAGGCCGGCCGGGGGGTCGGGGCAACCGGCTTGCCGACCCACTGAGGGGGGCTATCATCCCGCTCGACTTCCGGCCTGAGGGCCTGATCCGTCCCGAACACGCCCGCTCCGGGCCCCGGCGACCGCTCGCCGGGCGATTCTTCACGAGGTTCCCCGTGGCCAGCAACGCCTATGCCGTCATCGAAGACTCCGGCAGCCAACTCATGATCCGCGAGGGCGACGTGATCGAGGTCGACCTGCGCGAACTCGCGGACGACGCCAGCACCGTCACCTTCGACAAGGTGCTGATGCTCGGCGGCGACTCGGTGAACGTCGGCGCGCCGTATGTCGGCGGCGCCAGCGTGACGGCGGACATCGTCGATCGCGAGGTCAAGGGCCCCAAGATCGACATCGTGAAGTACAAGAAGCGCAAGAACTCGAAGGTCAAGTCCGGCCACCGCCAGCGCTTCATGCGCGTCAAGGTGTCGTCGATCAAGGCCTGAGCCGCTTCGCCAGCGTGCCGATCCCCCGCCGCCCGCCCTTCGCGGGCGGTTTTCGTTTCGCTTCGCCGATACAACTATCGACATGTCCCGTGCGCACGGCCGTGACAACTCGCTCCGCGGAAAGCGCGTCGTGGTGATGGGCCTGGGCCGCTTCGGCGGCGGGCTGGGCGCGGCGCTGTTCCACGTGGAACACGGTGCGCGGGTGCTGGTGACCGACCTTGCGCCCGCCGAGCAACTCCGGGATGGGCTGGAGCGCCTCAAGCCGCACATCGAATCGGGCGCCGTCGAACTGCGGCTCGGCGCGCACGACGAGCGCGACTTCGCGACGGCGGACTTGGTCATCGCCAACCCGGCCGCCCCCAGGCCGTGGGCCAACCGCTACCTGAACGCCGCGAAAGACGCGGGCGTGCCGATCACGACCGAGATCGCGCTGACCCTCGAGCGCCTGCCCGATCGCGAGCGCGTCCTCGCCGTCACGGGAACCGCCGGCAAGTCGACCACCTCCGCGATGCTCGCGCACATCCTCCGCGAGCACATCGACATCCAAAACAAGGGACAGCGCGTCCACCTCGGCGGCAACATCGGGGGGTCGCTGCTTGGCTGCCTCCACCAGATACAGCCCCACGACCACGTCGTGCTCGAAGTCTCCAGCGCGATGCTCCACTGGACCCGCGAGACGCTCACGGGCGACCGCGCGTTCGCGCCGCGCGTCGCCGCGCTCACCAACCTCGCGCCGAACCACCTCGACTGGCACGGCGACCTCGACCACTACCGCGAATCCAAACGCGAACTCGTCGCGCACCAACGCCCCGGCGACGCCGCGATCTTCGCCGACGAATCGATCTACTTCGACACCTGCGATGGCGTGCGCGTGGTCAAACCCGCCGCGGTGCGCGCGATCATGCCCGCCCTCGCCGAGCGCGGCCCCCGCGCGCCGGGGCGCCACAACCTGCTCAACGCCGCCGTCGCCGTCCACGCCGTGGGCGCGTATCTCGATCAGCCACCGGAGCGATTCATCGAGGACGTCTGCGCGTCCCGCAGTCTCCCCCACCGGCTCCAGTTCGTCTGCCAGCGCTCCGCTGAAGACGGCGCGATCACGCGGTACTTCAACGACAGCAAGTGCACCACGCCCGACGCCTGCCTCCTCGCCGTCCAAGCGTTCGCGGACGCGCCGGGCGTCGACCGCGTGCGCCTCATCGCGGGCGGGTACGACAAGAAGATCGACCTCTCCGCCGTCGCCGCTCTGGCCGAGCGCGTCGCGGGGCTCTATCTCGTCGGCGCCACGGCGCAGCAGATCCACGACGCCGTACCGGCTGACGCGCGCTCCCGCGCGCACCTCTGCGGCACGCTCGAGTCCGCGATGGAGCGCATCGAGCGCGACCTCCGCCCGGGCGACGTCGTGCTCCTCTCCCCCGCCTGCGCGAGTTGGGACCAGTTCGACAACTACGAGCAGCGCGGCCAGCGCTTCGCGGAACTCGCCATGCGCGCGGTGAACAACGCGTCCGACGCGAAGCGACCCACCACCGGGCAGGGCGCATGATCGAACTCTCCGTCGAGCACTTCGCGATCTGCGCCGGCGTCGGCTTCGCCGCGGGAACACTCGGCGGCCTGCTGGGCATCGGCGGGTCCGTCGTGCTCATCCCCGGGCTCGCGTTCGCGTTCGGAACGGCCAATCCCGAGAGCCAGCACCTCTACCAGGCCAGCGCGATGGCGGTGAACATCGCCGTCTCGCTCCCCGCCGCGCTGCGCCACCGGAAAGCCGGCGCCATCCGCGCCGACCTCTTCAAGATCCTGCTCGTCTCGGCGGCCATCGCCATCGTGCTCGGCGTGCTCGCGTCGAACATGGTGAGCGGGCTGATCTTGCGCCGCATGTTCGCGGTCTTTCTCGCCTACATCGCGCTCGCGAACATCGTGAAACTCGCGCGCAAGACCCCCGACCACCCGCCCGAGCAGGCCAAAGTCACGTGGCCGCGCGCCGCGCCCGCCGGGGGCGTCATGGGGTTCGCCGCGGGCATGCTCGGCATCGGCGGCGGGATCATCGGCATCCCGATCATGCAGGCCATGTGCCGCCTCCCGCTCCGGCAGTGCATCGGCGCCAGCGCGGCCGTCATGACGCTCACCGCCCTCGTCGGCGCCACGCTCAAGATCGCGACGATTCCCGAGCACGGATACCCGATTTCCGACGCCCTTCTCCTCGCGGCGCTCCTCGCGCCAACCGCCGTGCTGGGAAGCCGCCTCGGCGCCGGGCTGACCCACCGCCTCCCGCTCCCCGCGGTCCAGACGGTGCTCATCGTCCTGCTGGCCGTCTCCGTCTGGCGGATGGGCTTCCACTGACCGATTGCCCGCCGCGCAGGTGGGCCGGCGCGAGACCCGCGCGAACAATCCCCGAAGAATCCGCGTCACACCGCCCGCACGCGCACCCTCGGCCTGGAGATACAGCCACCAATGCGGAATTTCGGGAACACCTTCCGGACCGTCTGCCTGCTCGGCGCGATGATCGCGCTCTTCACCCTCGTCGGCTCGTATTGGGGGCAGCAGGGGCTCATCCTCGGCTTCCTCTTCGGCGGCGCCGCCAACCTCTTCGCGTGGTTCTTCTCCGACACCATCGCCATCAAGGCGATGCGCGGCAAGGAAGTCACCGCCGAAACCGCGCCCGACCTCTACGCCAAGGTCGAGAAACTCGCCGCCCGCGCGCACCTCCCCATGCCGCGCGTGTACATCTGCCCGCACGACGCGCCGAACGCGTTCGCGACCGGCCGCTCGCCCAAGAAGGGCGCCGTCGCGGTCACGCAGGGCCTGCTCCGACTGATGAACGATCAGGAACTCGAAGGCGTCATCGCGCACGAACTCGCGCACATCAAGAACCGCGACACGCTCATCTCCTGCATCGCCGCGACCATCGCGGGCGTGCTCGCCTTCCTCGCCCAGTGGGGCTTCTTCTTCATGGGCGGCGGGCGGCGCGAAGAGGGCGCCAACCCCATCGTGATGATTCTCGTCATCATCGGCGCCGCGATCGGCGCCGCCATCATCAAGGCCATGATCAGCCGCACGCGCGAGTTCGTCGCCGATGCCGACGGCGCCCGCATCGCCGGAACCGCGAACGGCCTCGCCTCCGCGCTGCGCCAGCTTGAGGCCTACTCCAAACGCATCCCCCTCGTGCAGCCTAACCCCGCCCAGAACAACCTCTTCATCGTCGAGCCCCTCGCCGGCGGCAGCCGCTCCCTTGTCAACCTCTTCGCGACCCACCCGCCCACCGAGGCCCGCGTCGCCGCGCTCGAACGCCTCGAAGTCACCGAGAATCTCGAAGCCGGGCTCTGAGCACTACGATGGGTTGATGCGGCAGACGCTGCTCCGACTCGCCCCCGTCCTCCGGCTGACCCGCGTCACCACCGCCTTCGCCGCGGTCGGGAACGTCTGGTTCGTCATCCTCTGGACCCGCGCCGCCGCCCCCCACGAGGCCCAGCGCACCGTCGCGACCGCCGAGTCCCTCTGGGCGCTCCTCCCCGCCGGCGCGCTCACCGCCGTCTCGCTCTACGCCTTCGGCGCCTCGCTCAACGACATCCTCGACGTCCGCCGCGACCGGCTCCTGCATCCCACGCGCCCGCTCTCCTCGGGCCGCCTGACCCTCGACAGCGCCGTGATGGTCGTCGCGCTCACGCTCGTGAGCGCCGGCTTCGGCGCCTTCATCCTCGGACCCGGCGCCGTCCTGCTCACGCTGCTCACCGCGTGCGCGATGCTGCTCTACCACGCCGTCGCCAAGTTCATCCCGTCCGGCGGCGCCGTCCTGCTCTCGCTCATCTACGCCCTCCACATGTTCATCCCCAATCCGGACCTCCGGTTCGTCTGGCCCATCTGGCTCGTAATGACCCACGCCCTGGTCATCTCGCTGCTCACCCACCGTCTTTCCGGCAAGCGCCCGCGGCTCACCCCCGTTTCCATCGGGCTCGCGATCGCCGGCTGGGCGTTCTGGTCGTCGCTGCTGCTGCTCGTCGGGTGGTGGCGCAACGGGCTGTTCCCGGAATGGATCGCGCCGACCACGTTCATCGGCCCGCTCATCCTCGCGGGGCTCTTCGCCGCGTTCGCCACGCTCAAGGTGCGCACCGCGTCCAGCCCCGCGTCCGCCGCCGACAAACTCGTCCGCTACGGCGCGCTCTGGCTCACGATCTACAACACCGCGTGGCTGATGGGCGCCGGCGAGGTCGGCGCCGCGCTCACCCTCGCGGGCCTCGCGCTCGCGGGGATTGTGGGCATGTCGATCCTCCGCGAACTCTACTCGTTCGTCGAGCACCCGCTCACCTACCGGCTCTGACGCCGCGTCAGTTCCAGTTGAGCGCGTAGAAGATCGCCGTGAACAGCAGGTCGGCCATCACCACCGCCACCACCGATTCGACAACGGTGCGCGTCGTGGCACGGCCGACGCCCGCGGCGCCGCCCGTCACCTTCAGCCCGTTCGCGCACGCGATCAGCCCAATGAGCAGGCCGAAGACCGCCGCCTTCACCAGCCCGGTCAGAAAGTCGCGCGGCTCGACCTGCGCGATCACGTTGTCATAGAAGATGCTCGCCGGGATGTTCAGCACCGTGGCGCCGCAGAGCATCCCCGCCCCGATCGCCGCGAGGTCAGACAGCACCGCGAGCGCAACGAGCGAGACCGTCGTCGCGATCAACCGGGGGACGACGAGGAAGCGCACCGGGTTGAGCGCGTGCGCCTCCAGCGCCTCGATCTCTTCCCCCACCACCATCGTGCCGATCTCCGCCGCGATCGCCGCGCCCGCGAAGCCCGTCATCACGATCGCCGCGATGAGCGGGCCCAGTTCGCGCAGCACCGCCACCGCGATGATGTTCGGAACCAGCAGTTTCCCGCCCAGTTCGTCCAGCGGCGGCGCCATCTGCAGCGCGAGGATGAACCCCACCGCCGACGACACCAGCGCCACGATGAAGATCGAACTCACCCCCACCCGCACGATCTGCGAGATGATCGCCCGCTTGCCGATGCGCGTCTTGCGCGACGCCACGCCGCGCCACAGCCAGCGGCTCGCGTCGGCCAGCAGATAGAACACGCCCCCGATGTGCCCGACGGTGTCGATCGCGCGCTCGCCCAGCGACGCGACAACCCCCAGCCCGGGGAGCATCCTTCGAGTCGATCCGGACTTGGCGGTTGGGGCGTCGCTCATGCCGTGTCAGCCCAAGCGTACCGCGCCGCTCCCGTCACTGCAGGGCCGCGTCGACGTCCGAGGTGATCTGGAAAACCGTATCGAGCCGCGCGATCTCGAAGATCGATTTCACTCGGTCCTGCAGGCAGCACAGCACCAGCGGG
>JBQLZI010000153.1:0-6374 GCA_052168195.1 Phycisphaerales bacterium | reverse complement strand
CCCCCACGCAACGGCTCGGGCCGCGCGGTTATTCCGGCATGACCTCCACGAAACGCCCGGCGCGGATCAGCCCGCGGATGGCCGCGAGATCCGCGGAGAACGGGCGGTCCGCCTCGATGGGCAGCGCGACCTCTCGGACGATCCGGTGCGCACGCTCCACGCCGGCGCCGGATTTGAGCGGCCGGTGATAGTCGATGGTTTCGGCGGCGGTGAGGAGTTCCACCGCGATGACGTGCTCGGCGAGTTCGATGGCGCGGCGCGCCTTGGCCGCGGAGCGCGGGCCGTAGGAGTTGTAATCCTCGGTGCCGGCGCAGGTGGGCACGTTCGCGACGCTCGCCGGGTTCGCGAGCCCGATGAGTTCGTTGACGCAGGCGGCGGCGGCGTACTGGGGGATCATCAACCCGCTGTGCAGCCCGGGCTTGGGCGAGAGGAACATCGGCAGGGGGTTCTGGTCGTCCGAGGCGCCGGTGATGAAGAACACGCGGCGCTCGGCGATCCCGGCGATGTGCGCGAGCGCGATGGGGAGGGTGTCGAGCGCGATGGCGATCGGCATCCCGTGGAAACACCCCGCCGACACGATCGGGTACGCCGATTCGCCGTTCGCGGGGTCGCCCGGACCGTCGAAGACGAGGGGGTTGTCGGTGACGGCGCCGAGTTCGCGTTCGACGGCGCCGCGTGCGAAATCGAGCAGGTCGAGCGCCGCGCCGAAGACGATCGGCGCGCACCGGAAGGAGTAGGGGTCCTGCACGCGCGGGTCGTTCTCGCGGTGGCTGACGACGATCTCGCTGCCTTTCAAGAGTGCGCGCAGGCGTTCGGCGGCGCGGGATGGCCCTGGCTGATTCCGCGCCTCGTACACGCGCGGGTCGAGGAAGGTGTCGGTGGCTTTCGCGCCGTCGTTGGACATCGCGTTGGCGCAGACCGCCGCGGCCAGAAGGCGGTCGATGTCGCCCAGGAGCAGCGCGGCCTCACCCGCCATGAGGTGCGTGCCGTTGAGCAGGCCGATGCCTTCCTTGGCGCCGAGGTCGATGGGTTTGAGGCCCGCAGCGTCGAGGGCGCGCTTCGCCGCCATGCGCTCGCCGTCGAGGAATGCCTCGCCCTCGCCCATCATCGCGAGGACCGCGTGCGCGAGGGGCGCGAGATCGCCCGACGCGCCAACCGAGCCGATCGAGGGCACAACGGGGTACAGCCCGGCGTTGATCGCGGCGACGAGCGCTTCGACCGTTTCCGTGCGCACGCCGGAGCGACCTCGGCACAGCGACGCGGCGAGCACGGTCATCATCGCGCGCACGGTTTCTTCGGGGAAGGGCTCCCCGACACCGCTCGCGTGGCTGCGCACCAGGTTGCGCTGCAGCCCGGCGAGTTCGGACGGGTCGATGCGCTGCTTCGCGAGTTTCCCGAACCCGGTGTTCACGCCGTAGAGCGCGTCCGACGACCGAACAGCGGCCTCGAGCACGTCGCGGGAGCGACGGATCGCGTCCCGGGCGGGCTTAGCGAGTTCGAGTGTGGCCCGGCCGCGCGCGACCGATTCGACCTGAGCGGGCGTGAGCGGGGCGGTGGTGAGCGCGACCGTGGTGTTCATGTGCGGATCGTTCGGCCCCCGGGGAGGATTCGCAAGCCCGAGGGTCCGGATTGGGTTTGCTTCCCGGGGCCGCCGCGGGTATCACCCTGCTAATGCTTCGACCCGCCTTGATGTGGACGGTGATGGGCGCCTGCCTGCTCGGGCTCGGGCCCGCGGTGGTGTGGCTGTCGCCGCGAGTGGTCGGAGGGCACGGCGGGCCCGGCTGGACGTACCTCGCGAACGGGTCGGTGGGGGCGGGGATCGCCGCGATGCTGCTCGCCGTCCTTGCGGCGTTCGGGGTCGGTCTGCTGACCTCCCGGTTCTTCGGGATGCGCGCCGGGCTGGGGGCCGCGGGCATGACGCTCGTCGCGCCGGCGCTGCAGGGGGGCACGATCGTGGAGGTCCTGCGCTGGGCCGAAGCGCCCGGTGTGTTCGCCGCGCTCGCGGTCGAGGGCGCGATTTTCGCGGTCGGGGCGTTCGTGTTCACGCTGGCGATGTCGCGGATCGCGCCCCGAGAGGCGCCGTACTCGCCCGCCGAGCGCGAAGAGCGGACCAAGAGCCACCTGCGCGAAGGACTCGTCGGGGGTGTGACCGCGCTCGCGGTCGGCGCGATCGCCGCGTGGGTGCTGGCGCGGGAACCGATCAAGGGGCAGATGCTCGCGACGGGGTTCGCCGCGGGCGCCGCGGGTATGGCCGCGGGCCGGGTCTTCGCGCCGCGAGCGCCGATCGCGGCCATCGTGCTCGGCGTGCTGCTGCTCGGCGTCGTCGGCCCGGTGCTCGGGTTCGTCGTCGCGGGAGGCGACGCCCTCCGCGACGCGTACGCCCGGAGTCTGCCCGCCATCGCGGGGCCGACGCCCATCGACTGGCTCGCGGGCGCGATGCTCGGAATGCCCGTCGGGCTCTCGTGGGCGTTCTCGATCCTCGAGAAGCGTGCCGAGCGCCCCGCGACGCCCAAGCGCCGCGCCCCCGCCTGAGACCCCCTCAGCACGAATCCGACGCGGTCTCGCGGACGAAACGAGCGGAGAAGCCCGCGAAAGGGCCTCGAACCGCCCATTCCCGCCGCCGGACCTACAGTCCACCGTGAAGACCGCAAGCAAAGACGCAGCCGTTCCCGGCTCCATTCCCGATGTGCAGGCCAGCCGCGACGAGCGGAAGGTCGCCATCGACCGCGTGGGCGTGAAGAACGTCACCTACCCGCTGATTCTGCACACGCCGGACGGCGGCGAGCAGCCCACGGTGGCCTCGATCAACATGTACGTCGCGCTGCCCCATCACCAGAAGGGCACGCACATGAGCCGCTTCCTCGAAGTGCTCAACGAGCACAACTCCTCGCCCATCAAGCCCGAGGACATCCCCGCGGTCGCGCGGCGGGTGAAAGAGCGGCTCGAGGCCGAGCAGACACACATCGAACTCTCCTTCACCTACTTCATCAAGAAGTTGGCGCCCGTCACGAAGATGCCCGGGCTGATGGACTACAAGGTCACCTTCGAGTGCACCGCCAACAGCCACGAGGACTTCATCATCGGGGTGAAGGCCCCCGCGACCAGTCTCTGCCCGTGCTCGAAGGAGATCAGCGAGTACGGCGCGCACAACCAGCGCTGTGAGATCGAGGCCAAGGTCCGGTTCAAGGGAACCCTCTGGATCGAGGATCTTGCCCGCATGATCGAGGGCTCGGCCAGCGAGCAGGTCTACGCCGTGCTTAAGCGCCCCGACGAGAAGTACGTCACCGAGAAGGCCTACGACAACCCGAAGTTCGTCGAGGACATCATCCGCGACCTGGCGCTCACGCTCGATGACGACGAGCGGATCACGTGGTACCAGATCAACAGCGAGAACTTCGAGTCGATCCACAGCCACAACGCTTACGCCCAGATCACCCGCGACAAGCGGGCCTGAGCCCGGCAGGCCCACACTCCGCTCGCCCAGTCCCGGCTATGCTCTCGGCCGTATGGCGATCATCGTTTTCCAGCACGACGACAGGAACCTCGCCGGCCGCCTGGGCATGACCCTCCGCGACCACGGGTTCAAACTCGACACCCGGCGCCTGCACCGCGGCGACGCCGTCCCGGTCGACTTCGACGACGTCGACGGCGTGGTCACGCTCGGCGGCGCGCCCAACCTCGACGACCCCCGCGACCAGCACCCCTGGATGGACGCGGAACTCAGGTTCCTCAAGGGGGCGCACGAACGCGGGCTTCCCCTCGTCGGCATCTGTCTGGGACATCAGTTGATGGCCTCGGCCCTCGGCGGCGAGGTCGCCAAGGCCGATTCCCCGGAGCACGGGTTCGTCCGCGTCCGCCTCGCGCCCCCGGCCCACATGGACGAGGCGTTCGCCGGCATCGCCTGGGATTCGCCCCAGTTCCAGACGCACGCGCGCCATGTCGTGAAGGCGCCCGAAGGCGCCGTGGTCCTCGCCTCGTCGGACAAGTGCCCGATCCAGGCGTTCCGCGTCGGGATGCGCACCTACGGGTTCCAGTACCACTTCGAAC
Source organism: Phycisphaerales bacterium (assembly GCA_052168195.1). Classification (GTDB taxonomy): domain Bacteria; phylum Planctomycetota; class Phycisphaerae; order Phycisphaerales; family UBA1924; genus JAHBXC01. Next base: position 2,327 of record JBQLZI010000153.1, on the reverse strand, counting down.
TCGACCGCGAGGACATCGCCCGCTTCGTCCGCGAGACCAAGCAGGAGTTCTACGACTCCGGGCTGACGTTCGACGACGTGCGCAAGCAGGCCGACCGCGACTACCCCATGTTCGCGCGTCTCGGCGACCGGCTCTGCGTGAACCTCGCGACCTACATCTTCACGAACGAGATGGTCGCGCGCGTGTGAGCCGCGTGGGCGCACGGCTGACCATCACGCCCCCGGACGACTACGCGCTCCCGCGCGACGTCTGCTCGTACGGCTATTTCCTCCTCGCGCCCAACCGCTGGGATCCCGCAACCCGCACGCTGACCCGCCCGCTTGATCTCGAGGGCGGAGTCGCGACCTGCCGCATCTCTCAGAACGGCGCCGAGGCGGATCCGAAACCGCGAAGGGGAGGGGGGCAGACCTGGCCCTGCGCGGGCGAGCGCATCACCGCGGCGTTCGACCGTCCCCTTAGCAGGGCCGAGCAGTCCCAGGCCAGACGGCTCCTCCGAAGGATGCTCTCGCTCGACGACGCCGGGCTCGCGGAGTTCCACGCGCTCGACGAGCGCGCCCGGCGCGGCGGGCACGGCCGGCTTTTCCGCAGCCCCACGCTCTTCGAGGACGTCATCAAGACCGTCACCAGTTGCAACGTCGCGTGGACGAGCACCATCCGCATGAACCAGCGGCTGTGCGAGGTCGTCCATCCCGCGTTCCCGTCGCCCAAGACGCTCGCGAGGAAGCGCGCGACCACGCTCCGGGCCCGCTGCTCGGTCGGCTACCGCGACGCACGCATGATCGAACTCGCGAAACTCTTCGCGAACGGCGGCGTCGACGAGACCCGGCTCGAGCACCCTGAAACCCCGGAGCACGAGGTCTTCGAATCCCTCCTCGAACTCCCCGGGCTCGGGCCGTACTCCGCGGCCAACGTCATGCAACTCCTCGGGCGCTACGACCGCCTGCCGGTCGACACCGAGACCATGCGCCACGCCCGGACCGTCCTCGGAATGGACGGGACCGACCGGGCGCTCCACAAGCGGGTCGAGGCCCACTACGCGCCGTTCGGGCGCCAGAAGTTCCGCCGCTACTGGTTCGAACTCTGGCAGTTCTACGAGGCGAAGCGCGGCCCGGCCTGGACGTGGGATCCGGACACCACGGGCAAGACCTTCACCGCCTCGGCGCTCAAGGACGAGGCCAGGGAACCCGCTCGGAACGCCACGCAGGACGACCGCCCGCCGGGCGTGAAGAAGCGTCGGACCCGCGTATAGTTGGGTTCGTGCCCTCACCCCTTCGCCGAGATCAGCGAGTGCCCCATCGATGACGACCATCCCCGCGTCGCTGCGTGCCAAATCGGCCGAGCAGCCCGCTGCCCCGTCCGCAGAGTGGACGGCGGACGACGCGGCCCGTCTGTACGGGCTGCCCGACTGGGGACTCGGATACTTCGGGGTCAGCAAGCGCGGCACGGTGGTCGTCAACCCCATGCGCGATCGGGGCGCTTCCGTCGACCTCCACGGCCTCGTGGAAGGGCTCGCGCAGCGCGGCGTGCACGCGCCGGTGCTCATCCGCTTCGCGGACATCATCAAGGACCGCGCCCAGCGCCTCCAGTCGTCGTTCCGCCGCGCAATGGCCGACCACGATTACACCGGCAACTACGCCTGCGTGTACCCCATCAAGGTCAACCAGCAGCGTCACGTCGTCGAGTTCGTCCGCGACGTCGGCGAGCCCTTGGGCTTCGGCCTTGAAGCGGGCAGCAAGCCCGAACTCCTCGCCGTGCTCGGGCTCACCGAGAACCGCCCCTCGATGCCCGTCGTCTGCAACGGCTTCAAGGACGATGAGTACATCGAGACCGTCGTCCTCGCCGCCAAACTCGGGCGCAACATCATCCCCGTCGTCGAGAAGTTCAGCGAACTGGAACTCCTCGTCAAGCACGCCAAGCGCTACGGCGTGCGTCCGAAGATCGGCGTCCGCGTAAAGATCGACTCGCGCGGCGTCGGACGCTGGGAGGGCTCCGCGGGTTCACGCTCCAAGTTCGGCCTCTTCATCAGCGAGATCCTCCGCGGCATGGAGTACCTCCGCAAGGAGGGAATGCTCGACTGTCTGCGCATGATCCACTTCCACATGGGAAGCCAGATCTGCGACATCCGCAGTCTCAAGAACGCCCTCAACGAGCTCACGCACATCTACGCGGAGATGCGCCGACTCGGCGCCACGTCGCTCGACATCATCGACATCGGCGGCGGCCTGGGCGTCGACTACGACGGCTCGCAGAGTTCTTCCGAGTCCTCGATGAACTACACCATCGAGGAATACGCTTCCGACGTCATCTACCGCATCAAGAGCGTCTGC
>JBQLZI010000152.1:0-6458 GCA_052168195.1 Phycisphaerales bacterium | reverse complement strand
CGCGAGTCGGTGATCCTTCCCAGCGCGAGCGTGGAATCGCTCCGCGGGCGGGTCCGCCGCGCCGACTGGGCCGGGCTGAAGCGCGACGCCGAGCGCGACCCGTCGTTCGTCGGGCGCGTTGTGCACGCGGCTCTTCAGCCGGTGGCGACCGGCCGGACCGGCGCCCGTGAGAACGCGGAACTCGCCGCCAGCGAGGAAGCGTCGCGCTGGTTTCGGCGCATCGAGATGCTCAACGTGATCGGCCATCTCGGCCCGCTGCTCGGGCTCGTGGGGACCGTGTACGGCATGATCATCGCGTTCGCGGCCCTGGGCGAGACGGGAGGGCGCGCCGGCCCGGGCGAATTGTCGCTGGGCATCTCCAAGGCGCTGTTCCACACGTTCCTCGGGCTGATGCTCGCGATCCCGTCGCTGCTCGCGTACGGCTATTTCCGCACGATCGTCGACAAGGTCTGCACGCGCGCGATGCAGGTCTCCGGCCAGATCGTCGAGGCGATCCCGGACGAAGCCCTCGACACCGGCGGCGCCGACTCGGCACGGTGATGCACCCATGAAGCGACGCGCGACCAGCCGGCGCCCGGAGACGAACGCGGCCGTGAACGCCACGCCGCTGATCGACGTCGTGCTGTGCATGATCATTTTCTTCCTGATCGTCGGGCAACTCGCCGAGGGGCAGCGCCTGCCGATGGACCTCCCCGAGGCGGAGATGGGCGAGGAAGACCGGCCACGCGACAGCGTGGTGATCAACCTGCTGCGCGAGGGCGATGCGGAGCAGCCCACGATCATGGTGTCGGGCGACTCGCTCGATCTCGAGGGGGTGGAGCGGCTGCTCCGCGAACGCTCTGCCGAGAACGCGGGCATCACCGTCGAGGTGCGCGCGCCGGGCGACGCTCCGTACCGGTGGGTTGAGGACACGATGGACGCGTGCGCCCGCGCGGGCATCGCGGACGTTCGTCTCGCGGCCGCACGCCCGAGGAGCGGCTCGTGAAGACGCTCCGCATGCGCAACGCGGCGTCGGTGGCGTCGAAAGACTTCGGTCCCAACATGACGCCGATGGTCGACGTGGTGATGGTCATTCTCATCTTCTTCATGGCGGGGTCCGCGATCCTCGGGCCGGAGTGGTTCGTCGGCGCGCGCGTGGACGACGCGGCCGCCGCGGCGGAAGGCAACACCGAGCCGGAGGAGCGTCCCGCGGACGATCCCTTCGCGCTCGACCTCGAGCCCACGCGGGTGAAGATCGAACTCCGGGGCGACGGGCAGGGGGGCACGCTGGTCCGCGGGCTGAACCTCGAAGGCGCGTCCCTCGACGACCTCGCGGCGCGCCTCGACGAACTCCGCGACGCGGGCGTGGCGCCGACGCTCGAGATCGTGGTGCAGCCCTCTTCCAGCACGGCCTATCAGGACGTGATCCGGGCGTACGAGTTGTGCCTGGCGATCGATCCGAAGTCCGCGTCGCTCGCGCGGTCGAACCCGGAATGAGCCCTGCTCAGTCTTCGTCGATGCGCGCGCCGGGCGCCATCGCGTAGATCTGCAGCCGGTGGCCCTGGGCCTCCAGCCCCATCTCGCGGCAGATGCGATCGCGGACGGCGATCAGTTCGGGCACGGCGATCGGGATGATCTGCCCGGTGTCGACGCGGACGAGCAGGTCGTTGGGCCGCTTGCCGTAGGCGAGTTGATAGTGCGCGTGCTCGGAATCCACGAGCACCTGCTGGAGGATGCCGGCCTCCTGGAGCAGTTTGATCGTGCGGTAGATGGTCGCCTTGCTGACGCGGAAGCCGTCGGCCTTGACGAGTTCGAGGAGGCGGTCGGCCTCGAAGACATCGTCCAGCCGGATGATCGCGTCGAGGATGTGAGCCCGCTCGGGCGTGTACTTCTGGCCCTCTTTCTTGAGGTGGCGACGGAACACCGCGCAGAGCGGCTCGACGATCTCGAGTTCGGCTGGCTTGGCGTTCGTCGCGCGGTGGGGCACGTGCGGTCTCCGGGTGGGCAGTCTATGCGCGATTGGCCTTGAGCCACGCGTGGAGTTTGGCCTTGGTCCACGCGTTGAGGCAGCGGTCAGGCGTGAGCCCGCCGCGCCGGGCGGTGAGCACGCCGAAGCGGAGGTTGTCGAAGTCCGGCTCGGTGTGCACGTCGCAGTCAATCGCGATCAGGCATCCGGCGTCGACGGCGCCGCGGACGTGCGTGTCGCGGAGGTCGAGACGCATCCAGTGGGCGTTGATCTCCAGCGCGGTGTCGTGCTCGACGGCGGCGGCGAACAGTTCGCCCATGTCCGGCGAAAGGCCCTCGCGCCGCCCGATCAGCCGGCCCGTCGGATGCCCGATGATGTGCACGAGCGGGTGTTTGATGGCTTTGAGAAGCCGGCTGGTCGCCTCCGCGGGCTTCTGCGCCAGGGACCAGTGGGGGGAGGCGACGACCACGTCGAGTTCCGCCAGCACGTCGTCGGGGTAGTCGAGCGAGCCGTCGGGCATGATGTCGACCTCGGTCCCGGCGAGGATGGTGATGCCCTTGATCTCGTTCTGCGCTTCGCGGATCGCCTTGACGTGGGCGCGGAGTCGTTTGGCGTCCAGCCCGTTCGCGACACGCTGCGACTTGCTGTGGTCGGTCACGGCGATCGTGTGGAACCCGCGCTTCTTGGCGTTCTGCGCGAGTTCCAGGATGCTCATCGCCCCGTCGGACGCGGTGGTGTGAGCGTGCAGTTCGGCCTTGATGTCGTCGAGCGTGATGAGGCCGTAGTCGTGGCCGGGGTCGAAGGCGAGTTCGCCGAGGTCCTCGCGGAGTTCGGGAGGCGGCGCGGGCCCGTCGAGCGCGGCGTAGATGTCCGCTTCCTCCTTGCTTGCGACCGGCTTCTTGCCGCGGTTCTGCGGCGCGGGCTCGCCGTCGTCCTTGAACAGGCCGTACTCGTTGAGCGTGAGGCCGCGCTTCTGGGCGCGCTCGCGGAGGCGGACGTTGTGTGCCTTGCTCCCCGTGAAGTAGAGAAGGGCCGCGCCGAACGACGACGGCTCGACGACGCGCAGGTCGACCTGCACCTTGACGCCTCCCACACTGACGCGCACGGAAGACTTGGTGTCACCCGCCGCGAGGACATGCTCGACCTCGGGGAGTTCCCGGAACGCCTTGCCGATGGCCGCCGCATTGGCGGTCTTGGCCGCGGCGAGCAGGTCGATGTCGCCGATGGTGTCGCGGCCACGCCGGAGCGAGCCGGCGAACTCGCAGCGCTCCACGCCCTTGAAGCCGCGCACGCGGTCGCGCAGCGTCTCCGCGGTGGGCAGCGCGACGCACAGCGGCGTGCGCGCGCCGGAGGACTCGTGGAAGGTCAGGGCGCTCTTGATCTTCTCGACGCTCTTGGCGCCCATGCGCGGCAGCGTGAGGATCGAGCCATTGTCGATGGCCTTCTTGAGCCCTTCGAGGTCGGTGACGTTGAGTTCGGTCCACAGCAGCCGGGCTGTCTTGGGACCGAGCCCCTGCACGCCGAGCACGTCGAGGAGGCCCGCGGGGACCTTTTCCTTGAGTTCCTCGTGTTCCTGGATCGTGCCGGTGGTCGCGAACTCGACGATCTTGTCGGCGGTCTTTGCGCCGATGCCGTCGATCTCGAGCAGGGCGTCGCGGTCCTTGGCGAGCGCGGCGAAGTCTTTGGAGGAATCCTCGATGACGCGCGCGACCTTGCGGTGGGCGCTGACGCGGAAGGAATCGGCGCCGAGCAGTTCGAGCATGGCCGCGATTTCCTCGAACCGGGCCGCGAGTTCGTCGTTAAAGGCCATCCCCGGATGGTACCCGGGGTTGCGCTCCCGCTCAGGCGCGGGCCTCGCGGGGCGTCGCCGTCTGCTCGGACGATCGTTCCGGCGCCGAATAGTCGGTGATCGTTTCCTCGGTGTGGCCGTCCTTTTGCACGGCGGGTGAACGGACGCGGAACGTCCTTGGGACCGCGTCGGTATACATCTCGCTGATCTTCTGCTCGACGGCCGCGACGATCCCCTCGCGCTCCTCGACCGGCGCAAGGAGAAGGGCGGCGAGCCAGCGGCGCGCCAGTTCCGGTCCGGCCGGGCGGAGGAGTTCAGTCAGCATCTTCGCGTGGTCGCTCGGGGAGGGCATCCGCGATGCTGCTCCCTCGGGATCGGGCTTGACGAGCGGCGGGTTCGCGTTGGTCCGGCGGCCCTGCGACATGGCTTGTTTCCTTCAGTTCTTCGATCGCTTCGGACAGGTTCGCGCGCAGGCGTGTCTCCATGGTCTGCACGAACACGTCCATGCGGTCGACGCGGATCGACATCTGCTCGACGACGTTTGCCATGGCGTACAGCAGTTCCTCGGGCCTCGCGCTGCGCAGCGCGGCGGCCCTGGACTCGCTGGCGCGCATCGGCCCGCGACCGGCAAGGAGCCAGTCCGCGTTGACGTCGAGACGATGGCACAGCGTGGCGATGAACTCGACGCTCGGCGCCTGCCCCGAAAGATATCGCCTCACCGTTTCCGGATTGTGCGCCGTCAAGTCCCCGATTGCTCGGTAACTCCGCTCACCCACCACTTCACGGAGGCGTTGATGGAGACCGTCTAATTCCATAAAGGGAGAGCGTATTCCTGAATACAAACCCCGTGCAAACAACGCTCAGAAGAAAGACGGACGCTGCACAATTCTGAGACGAAACGGCGTCAGGACGCGTCACGACGCTCGAGCGCCAGCCACTCGCCGTGCGCTTTCAGGACACGCCGCTTTAAAACCTGTTCATCTGTTCCGGAGAGTTCGGGCGAGCGTTCGATCCATTCCGCGGCGTCGCGCCGAGCCATGCGGAGCAGTTCGTAATCCCGTGCGAAATCCGCGACTTTGAGCGGCGGAGCGCCGGCCTGTTTCAGCCCGAGCATCTCGCCCGGGCCGCGGATCTCGAAGTCGCGCTCCGCGAGTTGGAAGCCATCGGCGATCGTCCGCATGGCTTCGAGGCGTTGCTGCGCGTCGGGGGTCGTGCTCTCCCCGATGAGAATGCAGACACTCTTGCGCTCGCCGCGCCCGACGCGTCCGCGCAACTGATGCAGTTGGGCGAGCCCGAAGCGTTCGGCTTGCTCCACGATCATGAGGTTTGCGCCGGGCACATCGACGCCGACTTCAATAACTGTTGTAGCCACAAGCACATCGATCTTGCCGGACCGGAAGCGCTCCATGACGCGCTCGCGGGTTTCTCGCTTGAGTTGGCCGTGGAGGGTCGCGACGCGGACTCCCGCGAGGTGGGTTTCTTCGAGCCGCTTCGCGGTGGCGCGGACGCCGCGGAGCGTCCCCGATTCCTCGATCGCCGGCAGCACGACGTAGGCCTGATCGCCTTTGTCGACGCGCTCGCGGAGGAACGCGTAGACCTCGTCGCGCTGTTCGGGCCCGACCACGCGCGTGGTGATCGGTTGCCGGCCGGGCGGGAGCCCCTGGATGTTGGAGACGTCGAGGTCGCCGAAGATCGTGAGCGCGAGCGTCCGGGGGATGGGCGTCGCGGTCATGACGAGCGTGTGCGGGCGGCTGGACGGATCGTCGACCCGCTCGCGGAGCGTGCCGCGCTGCTCGACGCCGAAGCGGTGCTGCTCGTCGATGACGGCCACAGCGAGGTCGCGGAAGCGAACCCGCTCGGTGAGCAGGGCGTGCGTGCCGACGACGATGTCGATCTCGCCCGCCTCGATGCGGGCGATCGCGGAGTCGCGGTCGGGCTTTGCGAGCGCGCCGGTGAGCAGTTCAACGCGGACGCTCGAACCCTCAAGGAGACGCGTGATCGAGAGGTAGTGCTGCTCCGCGAGGAGTTCGGTGGGGGCCATCATGGCGGCCTGCTTGCCCGACGCGCTGGCCATCAGCATCGCATACAGCGCGACCACCGTCTTGCCCGACCCGACGTCGCCCTGGATCAGCCGGTTCGCGGGGTCGGTCTTCTGGAGGTCTTCCGCGATCTGCCTGACGGCGGCGTCCTGGCCCTCGGTGAGCGTGAAGGGGATGCGCTCGCGGATGTGCGCATCGATGCGGTCGTTCCACTTGAGCGCGGCGGCGCGGGTCTCGCGTTTCTGGCGCGCCCGGCGCATCTGCACCGCGAGTTGGAGCAGGAAGAACTCGTCGTAGGCGAGGCGGCGCCGGGCCGCGAGGATCTCCTCCTCGTTCTCCGGGCGGTGCATCATGCGGTGCGCGTCCGCCAGCGCGGGCATGTTCTTCTCGCGCAGGAAGGGCTCGGGGTAGTGGTCCTCGATGAGCGGGAGGGCGGCGTCGAGCACGCGCTGGACGGCGCGTTCGATCGCGTGAGAGTCGATGCCCTCGTTCGCGGGATAGACCGGGCGGAGGCGGTCGCCGCGCGCGGGCGTCGCGTCGCGTTCCTCGTCGTCGGCGACGCGTTCCCACTTGGGGTTCACGAGTTGCAGCCCGTACCCGCGCGGGCCGTGTGTGCGCGACTTGCCCTGCACGCGGATGCGCATCCCCGGGTGGATCGACTTCACGAGGTGGGTGCCGTTGAACC
>JBQLZI010000151.1:0-6509 GCA_052168195.1 Phycisphaerales bacterium | reverse complement strand
CAAGGCGGTCGGCGTTCTCGCGCTGGATCGTCTCGCGGTGGAGGGCGCGCTGGGATTCGCGGGCGTAGTACGTCGTGCCGATCAGCCCGATCAGCAGCGACGCGGCGACGAGGGAGGCGGCCGTGACGCCCGCGCGGTGACGCTGGATGAACTTGCGGGCGCGGTAGGACGCCGTGTCGGGTCGCGCGGTGACCGGGAAGCCCTCGAGGTGGCGCTGGATGTCGAGCGCGAACTGCTCGGCGGAGGGGTAGCGGCGGTTGGGCTCTTTGCGGAGCGCTTTGAGGACGATGTTGTCGAGGTCGCCCGTGAGGCGGCGTGCGAGACGCTCGGTGTCGCGACGGCTGGTTCCGGTGAGCACGGTGGTTCCGCCGGCGGCGGACCTGGACGAGGGGCCACGCGTGGAATGCGGGCCGGAAGGCGGCGCCGACGTCGGCGCCTTCGCGCCGGCGGGTTCGAGTTTGGTGACGGCCGTGCTGGGGCGCTCGGGCTCTTCCTCGCAGATGATGCGACGGACTTCGTCGAGCACGCGGCTGGGCAGGCGGTAGGGGCGCTTGCCCGTGAGGAGTTCGAAAAGCACGACGCCCAGCGAGTAGATGTCGGACGAGGTGGAGATCTGGTCGCCGCGAACCTGCTCGGGCGAGGCGTACTCGGGCGTCATCAGGCGGACGTAGGCGGCGGTGGGCTCGTACTCGACGGGGGAAAGGTTGGGGTTGAGGAGTTTGGCGATGCCGAAGTCGACGAGTTTGGGCTGGCCGGAGTCGGTGACGAGGATGTTGCCGGGCTTGATGTCGCGGTGAACGACGAGGTTCTGGTGCGCGAACTGGACCGCGCTGCAGATCTGCTTGAAGAGTTCGAGGCGCTGGCGGATGGAGAGGCGGTTCTCGTCGCAGTAGCGGTCGAGCGGGCGACCCTTGATGTGCTCCATCACGAAGTACGGGCGGCCGTCTTCGGTGGCGCCGGCGTCGAGGAGGCGCGCGATGTTGGGGTGGTCGAGCGCGGCGAGGAGTTGGCGTTCGAGTTCGAAGCGGCGCAGGAGGTCGTCGGTGTCCATCCCGCGCTTGAGGACCTTGAGCGCGACGCGTGTGCGCACGCCCGCGGACTGTTTCTCGGCGAGGTACACCACGCCGACGCCGCCGCGACCGACCTCTTCGATGATGCGATAGTCGCCGATGCGCTCGGGCATGGGATCGACGGCGGCCGTCGAGGGGCCGAAGCGTGAATCCGGGCTATGCGAGAGCGGTTCGGTCTCGAACTCGTCGGCGCCGTTGCCCTTGGGCATCGGGGTGTCGTCGGCCATGGGGATGTCCTGTGGCGTCGGCGCGCGACCGGTTCAGGGGCACGTGACGCCGAAGTTAGTGAGCAACTGATTGAGGTCGTGGAAATCGACGGCTCCGTCGGCGTTGAAATCGGCCGGGAGCGCCGCGCCGAGGGTGCCGAAGACGTCGAGGAGGTTCATGAGGTCGAGGAAGCCGACGAAGCGGTCTCCGTCGGTGTCGCCGGGGCAGGGGGGCGCCGCCGCGCTGAGGAGCGATGTGAGGATGCCGGGCGGCGCGGGGGGCGCGCTGGCGACGACGATGTCGTCGAGCCCGTCGGCGTTCAGGTCCGCGACCGCGGCGGCGACCGGGCCGGGGTTCACGGTGATGTCGATCGGGTCGGCGAACAGGCCGAGGCCGAGGTTGCGGAACACCGAGATGGTGTCGCCCGCGGTGTTGGCGGTGACAAGGTCGGGAAGCGAGCCGCCGAAGAAGTTCGCGGCGTCGATCGACGCGGGGTCGTCGCCGGTCGGGCTGATGTCGGTCACGAAGAGGCCGATCCAGCCGGGCTTGCCGATGCCGAGGTTGACGAGCGCGGTGACCGAATTGGTGACGCGGTCGGCGGTGGCGACGTCGAGGTTGCCGTCGCCGGTGAAGTCGATGAGGACGAGCGCGACGGGCTCGCCGCCGGGAAGGCCGACGGGGAAGTCGATGCGGTCGTTGATGTCAAAGCGCGGAAGCAATCCCGCTCGCTGCGGCACGACCACGACGGTTCCGTTCGCGCGATCGGTGAAGACGATGTCGGGAAGCCCGTCGAGGTTGATGTCGCCGATGGCGATGCGCGTCGGCTCGCCGCCGGATTCGAGCACGAGGGGTGTGCCGAACCCGCCTTGCACACCCTCGATCACGCCGACGAGCTGGGAGGACGTCGAGACGTAGGCGATGTCGGTGAACTCGGCGGCGATGCCCCCGAGGTCTTTGACGTTGTCAAGGTCGCCGGGCTGGATATCGTCCTGGCCGAAGTCGTCGGAGAGGGTGATCGCGTCGCTGAAGCCGCCCTCGCCGTCGCCGAGGAAGAACTCCGAGCCGGGTTCCTTCCCGCCGCCGCCGGGAATGCCAACGATGATGTCGTCTGCGCCGTCGTTGTTGAGATCGGCGGTCTCGACCTTCCCGGGCGGGCCGGAGGTGTTGATCTGCGTGGGATCGCCGAAGCCCTGCCAGAAACTCTGGCCGCGCGGCGTGCCGGTCACGACCCCGAGGTTCGGGAACACGAAGATGCTCGAGCCGAGTTCATCCGTAACGATGGCTTCGGGGAACTCGTCGCCGTCGAAGAACCCGGTTGCGACGTCGGTGGGGCGCAGGCCGGTTTCGGTCTCGACGACCACGTCGAAGGGCGATTCGAGTTGCAGTTCCCATGTGTCGTTGAGGAGCGAGGCCTGCGGGTCGATGCCGCCGAAAAGCACCGCGAGCCCGCGGCGCGAGTCGTACGCGGCGGCGGCTCGGATGCGCGGCGAGGGGCCCTGCGAGTCGATGAGTTTCCAGTTCGTGCCGGTCCATTCCCACGTCTGGGCGACATCGACGCCCGAGTCCTGCGGCAGTCCGCCCACGAGAACGATGCGCTCGCGCCCTTCGTCGTAGAACATGACGTGGCCGGCGCGCGGCGACGGACCGGGCAGCGCGTACTGCGTCCAGGTCTCGCCGTTGAAGATCCAGGTGTCGTTGGCGGGCCCGTTGGCGGTCGTGCCGCCGTAGAGAATGATGACCTCGTTGATGGGGTCGTACGCCATGGCGTGGTTGGCGCGCGGGGAGGGCTGGGCGTTGCCCTGGAATGCGCCCCAGGTCTCGCCGTTGAAGAGCCACGTGTCGCCGAGCAGTCCGTTCTCGTTCACGCCGCCGAAGAGCACGGCGACATCGCCGGCCGCGAAGTAGGCGAGGGCGGCGTCGGCGCGCGCGGGCGGCGCGCTCTGCTTGGCGTCGCCGAGGAGTTCGAAGCGATCGCCCGTGAACGCGATGGTGCTGTTCGAGAACGCGCCGTTCACCACGCCGCCAAACAGCCACGAGCGGGCGCGGCCGGTGTCGCCTGTGGCGGCGAAGCGTGTGGCCTTGGGAAACTCGTTGGGGAAGTAGGAGATGTCGTCGACGGGCGTCCACGTCTCGCCGTCGAATCGGCTGACGCTCTCATCCCACGGCGAGTTTGGCGCACCGCTGATGAGCACGAGCCCGTGCGCGTTGTTCTCCACGATCGCGCCGTTGAACGGCGCGGGCGGAGCATTCGGTGGGTTGATCTGCGTCCAGACGTCCACGGACGGGACGTCGGCGGTCGCGGCGGGGGCGGGCGCAAAGCAAGACAGCGCGCTGAGCGCAACGCACAGGGAGAGCGGGCTTTTCACAACGGTTCCTCCTCGCGTACAGCATAGAGGAGGGGCGGAAAGGCGCCGCGCGGATTCTCCGGGATTCACCGCTTCCATCACATTTCTAGAGCGTTGACTGGGGAGATGGCGGAAAAAGAAAAACGCCCAGACTCTGGGAATCTGGGCAAGATAGAGCATGTGCGGTCCCGGTGTGCGCTGTCAGGCCCGGGAATACCCGGGCTCGTGGGGATCCCGAGGGTTCGTGTGAAGAGTAGGGCCCGTGGCGTGACGTTCCCGCTTCCCCTTGGCGAAACGTGGATGCGGCTCACCTTCCCGAGGTACCAGGTCTAGATGAAGCCGTCGTCGCCGAGGGTGAACGACCATCTCAAGGGGCGTGCGTGAACCCGGCTGGTTGTTCCCGCGACCGTCCGGGGCGATGATCCCGCCGTGAACCGCCCCGACCATCCCTCGCCATCATTCGTACTCCGCGTCGTGCAGACCGGCGCCGAGGACGTCGCGATCGGCGACGGGCGCCCGCTCCCCGACAACGCCGAAGGCCTGACCATCGGTCGCGGCCTCGATTGCGAGGTCTGCCTCGCCGATCCCGCGGTCTCCCGGGCGCACGCCCGCCTAGCGCGCAGAGGACGCGTCTGGTTCGTCACCGATCTCGCCTCGCGGGGCGGGACCCTGCTCAACGGCACGCCCCTCGCGCCGGGCGTCTCGTCCCCGCTGTATCCGGGCGACCTGCTCGCCGTGGGGACCACCACCCTCTATGTCGAGGGCGACGGCGCCGCGGACGACGGCGACGAGCCGACCACTCTGCAGACCGTCGCGGACGACGGATCGTCGGTCATCCGCCCGCGCACGTCGTCGACAGCGCTCGTCGCCCGGCTCCTCGACCTGCTCATTGCCGAGTCGCGCCGGCTTCAGGCGTGCGAAGACGCCGCGTCGGTTCACCGGGCGCTCGTCGACGCCGCCCGGCTCGCGACGGGTTCGCGGCGGGCGATGGTGCTCCAGAGCGATCCCGCCGCCGAGCGGGTTGAATCGCTCGCGTCGGCGCAGCCGCACGCCGGCTCGGTGCGCCCGAGCCGCACGCTCCTGCGCCGTGCTATTGCGGACGGCGCGCCGGTCATGCTCACCCAGCGCGAGTTCGACACGGCGTCGTCGCTCGCCGAGAACCGCGCCGCCGCGGCCCTGTGCACGCCGATCGAGACCCGCCCCGCGACGTCGATGCTGCTCTATCTCGAGAGCGACGAGGGCGACACGCCGCTGCGCGAGGAAGCCGCCGAGGTTTGCGTGGCGCTGGCGTCGCTGGCCGCGGGTGCGCTCGAGCGCGTCCGTCAGCGCGACCTGGCGCAGCGTCGTGAACGACTGGAGCGCGACTTGCTCGCAGCGCGCGAGGTGCAGTCGCTGATCTTCCCCGCGACGGAGGCCGCGCTCGGCCCGGCGCGGTACGCCTTCTCGGTGAATCCGGGCGCGTTCCTTGCAGGCGATCTCTTCGACGCGTTCACGCTCGACGACGGCCGCGCTGCTGTCTTCCTGGGCGACGTGACGGGCGAGGGCGTCGACGCCGCGGTGTTGATGTCGAGCGCGGCCGCCGCCCTGCACGCGGCCCTGCTGGAAACCAACGACGTCTCCCGCGCGGTCGAGCGTGTGAACGCGTACCTGTCCGAGCGTTCCCCGATGGACCGCTTTGTCTCGCTCTGGATCGGCTTGTTCGACGCCGACGGCGGCGCGATCACCTATGTCGACGCGGGGCATGGGCACTGGTTCGTGCGCACCGGCTCGGACGACGCGTGGCCCGGCGCGACCGGCATCCCGCTGGGGATCGACGGCGGCGCGCGCTACCCCGCGTCGCGTCTCGAACTCGCTCCCGGCACGCGCATCATCGTCTACAGCGACGGCATGGTCGAGCAGCGATCCCCCGAAGGCGAGATGTACGGCAAGGAGCGCCTCGCCGCGTCCAGCCGCGCATCGACAAGCGTCGCCGACGACGTCCGTGCGGCGTGCGATGCGCTCCGCGAGTTCGCCGGCACCGCGCAATGGGACGACGACGCGTCGATCGCCTCGTTCACGGCGCGCTGATCGCGTCCCGCGCCGCCTTCAGCCGTTCCCTGGCCGTGACCGTCCGCGCGTGCTCTGCGCCGAACGATCCTTCGAGCACCGGGATCGCCCATTCGAGGAGTTCGACGGCTTCGTGGTATCGCCGGGCCTGTGTCAGCCCGTGCGCCCGGTTGCTGGTGAACACCGCGACGAACGGGTGCTCGGCGCCGGCGATAGCGGTCGCCCGTTCGAGCAACTCGACGAAGATCGCGTCCGCCTCGTCGTATTTCTCGTGCACGACCAGCAGCATCGCCAGGTTGTTCATCGGCGCGAGAATTTCCGCCGACGTCGCGCCGGACATTGCCTCGACTGAGGCGATCGAGCGTCGGTACAGCGACTCCGCCTCGTCGAGGTCGCCGCGCTCCTCAACGAGGTACGCCAGCAGGTTGAGCGCGGTCGCCGTGCGCGGGTGCGCGTCCCCGAACTGGGCCGCGTTGATCTCCAACGCGTGGCGAACGATCGGCTCGGCCTCGTCGAGACGCCCGGACGTGAGCAGGATGTTCGCGAGGTTCATCCCCGCGCCCGCGGTGTCGTAGTGATCTTCGCCGAGGGTGCGTCTGCGTCCCGCGTACACCTCGCGGAACATTGCCTCTCCCTCCTCGGTTTCACCGGAACGCAGCAAGGCGGCGGCGAGGTTGTTCTTGGCGAACAGCGTCTGAGGGTGCTCTGCGCCAAAGAGGTCAGCGCGTCGTTGCACGATCGGTCGGAGTTGCTCCGCGGATTCGGCGTAGCGGCCGAGGTCGCGCAGCGCCGCGGCGTAGTTGTGCCTCGCGGTGATCGCCACGTTGTCGTTCTCCCCGAG
>JBQLZI010000150.1:0-6530 GCA_052168195.1 Phycisphaerales bacterium | reverse complement strand
GCGGTCGGCCGAGCCGGCGAACATCGCCCCCTCGCAGCCCATGCCGCGGTACGTCTTGTAGCGCCGGCCGTGGGAGATCACGACCTCACCCGGGGATTCGTCCAGTCCCGCGAAGAGCGAGCCCATCATCACGGCGCTGGCGCCGCAGGCCAGCGCTTTCGCGATGTCGCCCGACGAGCGCACCCCGCCGTCGGCGATCACGGGCACGCCCGCCTTCTCCGCGACGGTCACGGCGTTCACGATCGCGGTGATCTGCGGCACGCCGACGCCGGTCACGATGCGCGTCGTGCAGATCGACCCGGGGCCGATGCCCACCTTCACGGCGTCCGCGCCCGCGTCGATGAGCGCCTTGGCCGCCTCCGCCGTCGCGATGTTGCCCGCGATGATCTGGATGTCGTGCTTCTTCTTGATCTCGCGGACCGTCGCGATGACGTTCTCGCTGTGCCCGTGCGCGGTGTCAACGGTGATGACGTCGACGCCCGCCTCGAGCAGGGCCTCGACGCGCTCGAACTGCTTCACGCCCACCGCCCCGCCGCAGCGCAGGCGCCCGCGCTCGTCGAGGCACGCGCGAGGGAACTGCTCCTGGCGCTCGATATCACGCATCGTGATGAGCCCGGCGAGGTTGCCCTCGTCGTCGAGGAGCGGCAGTTTCTCGACCTTCCCGCGGTTCAGGATGGCGTACGCCTGCTCCAGCGTCGCGCCGACGCGGGCCGTCACCAGGTTCTCCTTGGTCATCACCTCCTTGACCGGGATGTTCTCGTTCTCGATGAACTTGAGGTCCCGGCGGGTGAGGATGCCGACGAGTTTGCCCTTCGTCCGCGCCCCCAGCGACCCGTCGGAGGTGACGGGGAAGCCGGAGAGCCCGAACCGCGCCATCGCGCGGCGGGCGTCGGCGACGGTGTCGTCCGGGCCCAGCGTCACCGGGTCGGTGATGACGCCGTTGGCCGTGCGCTTCACCTTCGCGACCTCGCGGGCCTGCGTCTCGGGCGACATGTTCTTGTGGATGATCCCGATGCCGCCCTCCTGCGCGAGGGCGATCGCGAGCCGGGCCTCGGTCACGGTGTCCATGGGCGCCGAGACGAGGGGGATGTTGAGCCGGATGCCGCGGGTGAGCCGGGTGGAGGTGTCGGCGTCGCCCGGCAGCATCGTCGAGTGCCGCGGGATCAGCAGCACGTCGTCGAAGGTCAGGCCCTCGGCGACGATCTTGCTCTGGAGGAGGGTGGCCGGGTCGGTCGCGAGGGAGGGAATCGTTCGGTCCGCCATGGAGAATAATCCCGGCGATCCGCGCCGGGTCAATCGGCCCCGAAAGCGCCGGCTCTCGGCCTCGGCGTCCGGTCGTGAGCGTTAGAAGTCCCGTCCCGCCACGCCGCCCGGCGTGTCGTGGTAGGGACCACCGCCGAACAGCGGGTTGCGGATCGTCATCGCCTTCGAGCGATCCCGCAGCGACGCCGACCCGTCGGCGAACCCCGTGGGCCACTTCGCGGAATCGCCCTGCCCCCTTGCGAGGTACGAGCGCTCGTCGTCGAACGCCATCACCTTCGACGCGGGATACGCGACCATCGAAGTGCGCGTGGGCTGGATGAGCGACCAGTCGGCCGGCGCGTTCTCTTCGAGCAGCCGCGGCGACACCATGAACGCAGTCGAGTAGTGGTATGAAACATTGCTGATAGAACCCTCGCGCGCCCAGAGTGGACGTGAGTCACTCTTGTCGGCAAGCGCCGGGTGACCCGGAGAGAGCCAGGTCTGGAAGTGCTCGGTCCACGGCGCCACATCGCGGACGTACGCGGGCCAGTACCGCGCCAGCAGGAAGAAGTTCCTGCCTCCGTCGTAGTAATGATGGACCGCGTCGTCCGTCGACTCCCCGCTCGGCGTCCAGATGATCGGACCGAAGGACGGCGTGCCGTCCGGTCGGTCGTTGCGCGGCGGGAAGGGGAACCGGCCGGCGTTCGCGTCGGCGTGCGAGTGCATGGTCTTCACCACCTCACGCGTGTTGCTGAGCGAGACGACTTCGAGCGTCTGCCCCCGCGCGCGGCCCAGCAGCGGCACGAGGATTCCAATGAGCAGCCCGATGATCCCGATCGCGATGAGGATCTCGATGAGCGAAATCCCCCGGCGCTCAATACGCCGGCGGGATGACGCGCCCTTCGGGGTAATACACGACGTTGTCGACAAAGCGCCACCTTCCAGTGTCAGGATCACGCGCGTACGCGAACGCGAGGTACACCCCTACACGTTTCGCGCTCTCCGGCGTCGTCGGGCGTGCGGCGAAGACGACCTCGATGATCTCGTCGTCGCGCGACCACGCTGGGTACGTCCCGCGCAACGGTGAACGCCCGCTCGATCCGAGCCGGAAGTTGCCCGAGTCGCCGTCCTCACCCGGGATGACGCGCACGACGGATTGTTCCAGCGAGATCGGCGCGCCGCGCCAGTGATCAGCCCATGTGAGATAGGACGCCGGCGGATTCCCATTCTGACCCTCCGGCGGCGAGCCGTCGGCCACGCGCACCTCTTCCAGCGTCGGGCCGTCCGGACCCACGATCATGCGCAGGCGCGAGCGGGTGCGCTCGACGAGGAATGCGACGTGCTCATCGGTGAGTGCGCCTGTCGTGACGATCATCGAGAAGCCGTTGCGCAGGAACGCGTCGATCGCGTCATCGGTCAGTCGGGAGGCATCGTCGCGCCGGTCGAACGACATGTCGTCGTACGCCGTCAGGCCCTCGGGGGTGTAGACCGGCTTGGGCGGTTCGCGCTCAGGGAGCAACGCGCGCACGCCGACGGCGACCCCCGCGAGGCAGACGAGTCCTGCAAGAACTGTGACCGGGCGTGGGCGCATCGCGGGAGTCCTCCGACGAGAAATCTACCACGCTGACGCGTGACCGAGCGTCGGAGTTCTCGGCAATCGCCGAATACACAATTGTGTGACAGCGCGCCCGCTCAGTCCTTCTTGGGCCGGAAGAAGTGCACGTCCATCTGCGGGAACGGGATGCCCAGGCCGGCCTCGTCGAGCGACTCCTTCGCCCGCTTGATGACCTCCTGCTTGCAGTCGCCCCAGTCGGGCGTGTTGCACCACACGCGCAGGTGCCAGACCACCGCCGAGTCGCCCAGCGAGTCGAGCCAGACCTGATGAGGCTCGCCCTCGATCTTCTTCTCGACGCGCTCGACGGCGCGCTCGAGCGCCGCGCGGGTCTTGTCGATGTCCGCGTCGTAGGCGACGCCCACCACCACGTCGGCGCGGCGCTTAGGGTGGAACGTGATGTTCTCGATCGTCTCGCCGAAGATCTTGCTGTTCGGGATGATCAGGCGGCGGTTGTCGAACGTGTCGACGGTGGTGAAGAACAACTGGATCTCGTCGACCTTGCACACCACGCCCGCGAGGTTCACCACGTCGCCCACCTTGAAGGGCCGGAAGATCAGCAGCATCATGCCCGCGGCGATGTTCGACAGCGTTCCCTGGAACGCGAGGCCGATCGCCAGACCCAGGGCGCCGATGACCACCGCGAACGACGCGGTCTGCACGCCGAAGATCGAGAGGATCATCAGGATCGCGAGGAGAAGCAGGCCCCACTTGGCCGCGTTGGCGATGAACTTCGCGAGCGTGATGTCGAGTTTCGCGCGCGTCAGCCCGGAGAGCACCACCCGGCGCACCCACGCGGCGAGCAGGAACGCGACGAAGAGAATGACCAGCGCTTTGAGCACCGGGATGCCGTACTGCTGGATCAGCAGCATGACGGTGTCGATGTCGAGGTTGCTCCAACTGAAGCCCGACGCCTCTTCCTGGGCCGGCTGCGCGGGCTGGCCCTGCGCGGCGGCGGCCTTGGCGACGTCGGCGGCGGCCTGGGCCGCGTCGGCGAAGCGCTGCACCGCGTCCTGCATCGCCTGCACGGTCTCTTCGCTGGCCGCGGGCTGCGCGGCGGGCGCGGCAGTGGCTGGGATCACCTTCGAGATCACGGCGGCGGCGTGCGAGAGCAGCATGGTTCGGTTCTCCTCAGGAAGTGCGCGAGAGGCCGGATGCAATCCGCGCCCCGGGCGTTTGGCCCGGCGCGCAGGGAAGTTTCATGGAATCAGAACTTGAAGACGAGCGCGAGGAAGTAGTCGAGGTCGTTCTCTTTGGTCCCGGGGCCGGGGTTCGAGTCGTAGCGGTCCTCGAAGCCGAGTTTGAGCGTCATGTCCATCTCGGGATCGACGAGGATCTCCCAGCCGCCGCGGGCCAGCGCGCGGAACTCGCCGCCGTCCTCGAGGTTCGGGTACACCTCGCCCGTGAAGAAGATCTTCTGGCGTTCGGAGATCTGGTGCTCGATGTCGATGCCCGCGAGCGCTTCGGGGGTGAACCCTTCGTCGTCGCCGCCCCAGCGGTAATTCCCGCCGAGACCTGCGCGCAGTAAAATGAGCGTCGTGTCGTTCTTCACGAGTTCGTAGCCCGGGCCGGTGAAGCCCGAGAGGCGCGTGTTCCAGTCCTGGAACTGGTCGTACTCAAAGCGTGCCTGCGCGAACCAGCGCCAGGGCGATTCGGGGAAGAGCCAGTCGTTGCGTCCGTCGAGGGCGGCGCGGTGCTCGGTCGCGACGCCGTCGTCCTGGGCGTACTGGTAGACGAAGCCCAGGCGGGTCTCCATCTCGTCGGTCTTGCGCTCGCCGCCGAGCCCGCCGCGGAAGGAGACGCGCTCGGTGTTGCCGGTGCTGCCGTTGAGGCCGGCCTCGACGGAGAAATCCCAGCCCTCGAAGAAACCCTTCGGTTGTTCGGGCGCCGGGGGCGCGGCCTCGCCCTCGGCCGGGGTGTCCTGCATCACCTCGGCGGCCGAGAAGGTGAGGTCGGACGTGACATCTTCGAGCGCGGCGTGCGCCGGGAACGATGCGGCGACGCCCGCGAGGGCGCACACGAGGATCGGGCGGAACATTGCGGGGAGCTCCTGAGAAGGTTGACCGCCGACGCTCCACGCCGACGGGGGACCCAGCGTAGCGACAGGCGGCGAAGGCGCCACCCTGACAGGGGGATCACACGCCTCACCTGAAGACCACACGGTCCGTATTGTGTCGAAGCCCTTGCGGGATCAGCGGATGGCGTTCTTGAGCGCGTCGGCCTTGTCGGTGCGCTCCCAGGTGAACGCGTCGTGCCCGTTGTCGAGTTTGCGCGGCTCGCGCCCGAAGTGCCCGTGCCGCGCGCTCGGCGCGTAGATCGGGGCCCGCAGGCCGAGCGACTCGATGATGCCCTTGGGCGTCAGCGAGTAGACCTCGCGGACCGCGGCGGCGATCTTGTCCTCGTCGTGCTTGTTGGTGCCCATGCAGTCGACGAGCACGCTGGTGGGCTCGGCCACGCCGATCGCGTAGGAGAGTTGCACCTCGCAGACCTCGGCGAGTTCGGCCGCGACGATGTTCTTCGCGATGTGGCGCGCCATGTAGGCCGCCGAGCGGTCGACCTTGGTGGGGTCCTTGCCGCTGAACGCGCCGCCGCCGTGGCGCCCGCGACCGCCGTAGGTGTCGACGATGATCTTGCGGCCGGTGAGGCCGACGTCGCCGTGGGGGCCGCCGATCTCGAAGCGCCCGGTGGGGTTGACGTGGACGATCATGTCGTCGCGCCACCAGTCGCCCAGCACGGGCTTGATGACGTGCTGGACGATCTCTTTCTTGAGCGCGTCCTGCTTCTCGTTCCAGCGCTTGTCGTGCTGCGTGGAGAGGACGACGGTGTTCACGCGGTCGGGCTGCGCGGTGTGGTCGTGCGAGGGGTACTCGCAGGTGACCTGGCTCTTCGCGTCGGGGCGCAGACCGGGGATGACGCCCTTCGTGCGCACCTCGGCGTGCTTCGCGACCAACTGGTGGGCGAGTTCGATGGGCAAGGGCATCATCTGTGGCGTTTCGCGGCAGGCGAAGCCGAACATCATGCCCTGGTCGCCGGCGCCGTCCTTGTCCACGCCCATCGCGATGTCTGGCGACTGCTTCTTGATCGCCTGGAGCACCGCCATCGACTCGGCCTCGAACGCCATCGCGGGGTCGGTGTAGCCGATGTCGCGGACCGTCTGACGGACGATGTCGTCCACGTCGACCCACCCGTCGACCGTGATCTCGCCCGCGATGACCGCCATGCCGGTCGAGACCATGGTCTCGCACGCGACGCGGGCCTTGGGGTCTTCAGTAAGCATCGCGTCGAGGATCGCGTCGGAGATCTGGTCGGCGACCTTGTCGGGGTGGCCCATCGAGACGGATTCGGAGGTGAAGAGTCGGCGCGCCATAGATCAGGAGTCTCCGCGGGAAAGAACCGGCACACGAGGCGAGAAACGCGGCTTTCGCCCGTTCATCCGGATGAATGGAAGAAAGGCGAACCGCTCTGCGAGGGTAGAGCCGCGGGCCGCGCCGGGCAAGGCGAAGGTCCGAGAGCCGCGATCTTGACCCTTCCCGCGCGATCCTGCGCCGCCGATTCGCCGAACAATCCTTCCTCGTGCCGCGCCGATTCCCCCACTGCTCGTTCGGCCCCTTCCATCTGCGGCGGCTGCTGCGCGCCAAACTCCTGCCAGGAGAACGGGTTGTGGGCTGGGGCGCCG
>JBQLZI010000149.1:0-6635 GCA_052168195.1 Phycisphaerales bacterium | reverse complement strand
GACCTCGGCTCCGACGACTCCGACAGCGCTTTCGCGATCCTCGGCGTCTGCCCGGGCGACAGCAACGGCGACGGCATCGTCAACTTCGCCGACCTCAACGCCGTGCTCGCCGCGTTCGGCCAGAGCGGCGCCGGCATCGCGGGCGACGTGAACGGCGACGGCGCCGTCAACTTCGTCGACCTCAACGAGGTGCTCGCCGCTTATGGCGCCGACTGCAACTGAGCGAACCGCTCCGTCAGGGCTGGATGGGCTGGGACGCGCCGCAGCCCGGCCCGTAGATCAACGCGTTGTGGAACAGGCGCGTCGTGCCCAGCGTGGCGCCGCGGAACGTCGGCGGGCTCGCGAACAGGATCACCTGCCCGCGCCCGACCGAGTCGCGCGTGACGTACGCCGTGTTGAACAGACGGTGGGCGGCCTCCGGCCAGAGCAGCCCGCTCATGCGCAGCCGCGCCTGCTTGCCCTCGGGAACGGGGGCAAACCCGACGCGCGGCGCCTTGGCGTCCTCGTCTGATTTCTCGCTGTCCGCGTCCTCCGGCGCGTCAACGAAGACGCCGAACCGAACCGGGGTCTGCGTCGGGTCCTTGCCCATCAGCGGCGCCCCGCCAGTGAACAGCACCGGCAGCGTGTCGTTCACGCCGACGGTCAACCAGTGGCGGTCGTCCACGCGCGCCGCGAGGATCGCGCCCTGCGGCATGAACACGCGCTGGTGCGCGTCGCGTCGCTTCAATTCCGTCTCTGAAAGAAGATCCTCGATGTTCGCCCACGGGTAGGCCAGGTCGGCGGAGAGCGCGTTGGTGTAGACCGCGTCGGCGCTCGCGTTCGCGTCCGCCGCGGCGAGCTCCTGCACGACGTCGACCGCGTACTCGTCGAGTTCCGTGAGCGCATCGCCCATCGCGCTCGCCCGCGCCAGCCCGACGCGGCCCGACGTCGCGGCCTGCGCCCCGTTGCCGGTCGCGATCAGCGTGCCGCCCTGCCTCAGCCAGTCGTGAAGCGAGTCCTTGGCGCGTTCCAGCACGCTGTCGCCGGAATCCGGCACGACGATCACGTTGTACTCGCGAAGGTCCGCGCCGCTGAGCGACTCGAGGTACGACGCGCGGATCCCGAGCACGTGGTCGATCGAGTGCCATATTGAGCCGTAGTCCGTCGGGCTCACGCCGCGGCGACCCACGACCGCGATCCGCGGCCGCTCGAGCAGGTGCAGGTGCCCGCCGCCCAGGTCGGGATCATCGCCGGGCCCGAAGCCGGTGTCGACGCTCCACGCGTCGATGCCGAGCGTGCGGGCCACCTCGTCCACCGCGTCGACCAGCGTGACGTGGCGCTCGTTGTCGACGCGGAAGACCACCACACTGCCCCGGGGAATCGCGCGGCCGCCGAGGGAAGTCGCCTTGTCGAGCATGCGCACCTCGACGCCGCGCTCCATCAGGTGCGCCGCCGCGGCGACAGAACGATCGTCCGCGCCCGAGAACACCCAGCCAACGTCGGGATCGCGCGCCTCGACGCCCGCGGGCTCGCTCGCGTGCGTCGCCAACTCTGCGTCGCCCGGGAGGCGCATCGAGAGTTCCGACGCGTCCAGACCGTACAACATCGGGATATTCCACGCGGTGATGTCGTAGAGCCGCGACTCGCTGAAGCGCAGCAGTTCCTTGCGCTCCTCGGTGAGGAACTCGTCGGGCATGCGTGTGTCGAGTTCCAGCAGCGCCGCGGCCAGGCGTGCTTCGGGCTGTTGCGCCGCGACGAGCAGCGTGCCCTCTGCGAACTCGCGATCCTCGAACTGCTCACCCAGCGCGTCCGTGCCGTTCGCGGTGAACGTCTCGGTCGCGCGGTGCACCTCGATGCCCTGCAAAGCCATCAGGTCAAGAAAACGCTCGGCACGCGCCGCGTTGTCGCCCGGATCGATCGCGTACACGAGCGCATCGTCCTTGCGGGCGATGTTCTCGCGGCGCTCGGCGATGAACTCATCGAGCATCGCCTGCCGGTTCGCGCGCAGCGAACGCAGGTTCGTCAGCCCGCTCATCGCCTGCTTGTGCACGGATTCCTTGTACGTCTCGACGCGACCCTCCGGTCGCAGGATGCCCGCATCGGCGATGCGCGCCTGCTCGTAGAGGATCGCCACCGCGCTCTTGAGCGACGCCCACGAGTCGGTGTACCCAGGGTACCAGCCCTCGTTCCACTCGCCCGTGTAGTACCGCCAGCCGAAGCGATCGAACGCGCC
This sequence comes from Phycisphaerales bacterium, assembly GCA_052168195.1. Classification (GTDB taxonomy): domain Bacteria; phylum Planctomycetota; class Phycisphaerae; order Phycisphaerales; family UBA1924; genus JAHBXC01. Next base: position 4,423 of record JBQLZI010000149.1, on the reverse strand, counting down.
CGCCTGATCCTCCGCGAACACCGCGTTCCAGTGCTTGCGACGCTCGGGGAAGTGCGGGTTGATCGGCGCCCGGCTCGGCGCGAAGAGGTACGTGTCGAGCGGCCACATCTCGTGCGCATCGACGAACAGCAGCGGGCGCCACTCGCTGACCGCCCGCAGGCGCCCGCGCGTCTCGGGGTGCACGCCGAAGATCGAGTCCCGGTTGAGGTCGAAGAGGTAGTGATTGCCGCGCCCCGCGGGCCAATCGCCCGTGTGGAGCATCGACTGGTAGTCGGTGTTGGGCACGTTCCCGCGGTTCTGCTCGATCATGCGCAGGAAGCGGTCGCGGCCGTCGGGGTTCATCATCGGGTCGATGATGATCACGAGGTCGTCGAGCAGCGAACGCGTTTGCGGCGAGTCATCGGACACGAGGTGGTACGCGAGCGCGAGCGCACCGTCGGCGCCGGATGTCTCGTCGCCGTGGATCGAGTGCCCGAGCCACGCGACGGCGGGCAGCCCCTGCGTGATGCGACGCGCCTCGCGGTCGGACAGCCCGTCGGGATCGGCGAGCCGCGCGTACGCGGCCTTGATGTCGTCCAGCCGGCTCTGCCGGTCGGGCCGTGTGATGACCAGGTGGAACATCGAGCGGCCCTCGTAGGTCCGGGCGTGCTCGACGAGCGTCGCGCGGTCGCTGATGTCCGCCCACGCGCGGAAGCACTTCTCGATTTCGGCGTGCGTCGCCGCCCGATCGCCCGCGTCGATGCCGATCAACTGCCGTGGCGTCGGGATCGCGGCGTTCGGCTGCGCCCACGGGAAGAACGGGACCTGGTAGGTGAGTTCGGGACGCGGCGAGGGGGGCGTCGGCGTCGGCGCGGCCTGTGCGTGGGCCGCGGGCGTGCCGGCCGCGCCGAGCAGCGAGAGAACGGTCAGGACACGTGCGATCGGGAGAGTCGACGGCATGCGCGGGGCTCCTGGGCGGAATCGGACGCGGGGCAACGGGGGAGTCTCCCGTGTTCGGACACCGATCGCAAGCGGCGGCGGCGGGCGGCGCGCTCGCCCGGGACGCGCGGATTCGGTACGCTGGTGGCGGCGCCCCGACCGGTCGGCGCCCGACGAGAACCCGAACCACAGACAGGTGTTGCACGATATGAGCGAGCGCCAACCGCCTCGGCCCGAGGACCCCCGCGATCCGAAACTGCGCCAGCAGGCCGAGCCCATGCCGGAGGATCAGCAACTCGAAGAGCCCGCGATGCGAACGCTCGCGGGCGGTCCGACGGCGCCCCTCAAGGAGCGTCAGCCCGCGGGACTCTTCCTGCTCTTCATCGTCGAGATGTGGGAGCGGTTCTCCTACTACGGCATGCGCGCCCTGCTCGTGCTGTTCATGACCGCGCAGGTCATCAAGGGCGAGGAAGGCGTGCTCGGCGAAGGGCTCGGCTGGTCGCGCGAGAACGCCGGCGTGCTCGTCGCCTGGTACACCTCGATGGTCTACCTCACGGGCATCTTCGGCGGCTATCTCGCGGACAAACTCATCGGCACACACCGATCAATGCTGACCGGCGGCATCATCATCTCGCTCGGGCACATCGTGCTCGCTGGGATGGGGTTCACCGAGCCGGGTTCCCCCGCGACGGTGGCGATCTTCATCTCCGGCCTGGCGCTGATCGTCATCGGCACGGGGTTCTTCAAGCCCTGCGTGAGCGTGATGGTCGGGCAGTTGTACCGGCAGGGCGACCGCCGGCGCGACGCGGGCTTCACGATCTTCTACATGGGGATCAACGTCGGCGCGCTGCTCGGCGCGCTCGCGTGCGGGTTCCTGGGCGAGAAGGTCGGCTGGCACTGGGGCTTCGGCGCGGCTGCGGTGGGCATGATCGCGGGCATGATCGTGTACATGATCGGACGCCCCAAACTGCTCAAGGGGATCGGGCTTCCGCCCGCCAAGGAGGAACGCCCGCCCGCGAACAAGACGCTCACGCGCCTTGGCCTGATGATCGGCGCAACCGTGCTGCTGATCGGCATCGGCCAGGCGCTCGCGAACCCAGGCGAGGACGTCCTTGGCGTGACGCTCCCGAACTTCCCGTCGTGGGCCCTGCAGGCCTACGGCGTCACCGTGGTGCTCGGCGCGCTGGCGCTCATCGTCGGGTTCGTCCTCTCGCAGAAGCCGGGAGACAAGGGCCCGACCGCCGCGATCTTCATTATCTCCACCTTCGTCATCTTCTTCTGGTTCGCGTTCGAGCAGGCGGTCACGTCACTCAACCTGTTCGCGCTGCACCGCACCGACCGCGTGCTGCCGGGCATGCAGAACCAGTTCCCCGCGTCGTGGTACCAGTCGGTGAACTCCTCGTTCATCCTGATCTTCGCGCCGATCCTCGCCGTGCTCTGGGCGTGGATGGGCCGCCGCCGCATCGAGCCCAGCACGCCCGTCAAGATGGGCTTCGGCCTCATCCTGCTCGGCCTTGGCTTCGTGGTGATGGTCTTCATCGCGCAGAAAACCGACGGCGGGAAGTTCCTCGAAGAGGGCTCGAACCTCATCAGTAAGGTCGGCCCGTACTGGCTGATCCTCGTGTACTTCCTACACACGATCGGTGAACTCTTCCTCTCGCCGATCGGGCTCTCGCTCGTGACGAAACTCGCGCCCATCAAGTGGGTGTCGCTCCTCATGGGCGTCTGGTTCCTCGCGCCGGCGATCGCGCAGTTCATCGGCGGCATGACCTTCAGCCAGATCGAGAAGATCGAGAAGGGCGAACTCTTCACGCCGATCATCGGCGGCCAGGCCGACTTCTACCTGATCTTCGTGATCACCTCCTGCGGCGCCGGCCTCGTCATGCTGATGATCAGCCCGATCCTCAAGAAACTCATGCACGGCCGGGCGTAAGCGCGACCGAGCACACAAAGCAGCAGCGGCGGGACTCGCGAAGAGCCCCGCCGCTTTTCATTTCACAGCGTTGCGGCGTTGAGTCAGTTCGAGGACGGGTCGCCGAGGTGCCCCTCGAAGTAGTTCACGACCCGCGTCCACATCGGGACGACGAAGTCGGGATCGCTCACGCGGTGGGTCTGGTTCGAGAGGGGGAGGAAGTCGAAGTCCTTGCCCGCCTTGAAGAGCGCGTCGGCCATCTTGAGCGCGTGGACGAAGTAGACGTTGTCGTCGGCCGTGCCGTGGATGATGAGCAGCGGCCGCTCGAGTTTGTCGGCGTAGGTCAGCACGTTGCTGACGGCGTACGACTCGGCGTCGGTCTCTGGGTGCCCCGCGTAGCGCTCGGTGTAGTGGGTGTCGTAGTCGATCCAGTCGGTGACGGGCGCGCCGGCGACGCCGACCTGGAAGACGTCGGGGCGCTGCATCACGGCCATCGCGCTGAAGTATCCGCCGTAGGACCAGCCGTAGATGCCCACGCGCGACAGGTCCATCTCGCGGTAGCGCTCGCCGAGCGACTGCAGCCCGCGGACCTGATCTTCAAGGGGTTTGGTGATGAAATCCTTGTGCACCGCGCGCTGCCACGCGGCGTCGCGGCGCGGCGTGCCGCGGCCGTCCATGGCGACCACGATAAACCCGTGGTCGGCGATCCACTGCTGGAAGAGGTAGCGGTCGCGGACGCGCTCGACCATGACGGAGGTTGGGCCGCCGTAGACGTTGACGATCACCGGGTATTGCTTGTTGGCGTCGAAGTCGCGGGGGCGGACGATGACCGCGTCGATGTCGCGGCGTGGGCCGGTGCGCGTGAACTCGAGCGAAGGCCTGAATCCGGGCGACACCGCGAGGGAGCGCAACTGGAAGAGCGGCTCGCCCAGCGTGGTGGGCGGCGCGTCGCGCAGGTCGCCATGCTTCTCGCCGAACTCCCGGCCTTCCCAGTAATCGTCGATCCCCCAGCCATGGAGCAGCCAGGGCTCGACCCGGCCCCAGGTAAAATTGCGCAGGACGATCTGCGGATTCATCACGACGCTGACGTCCTGTTCCCGTGCATAGCGCAGCGCCGCGGTACCGCCCGCGCTGTTGCCCCATAAAAGGCGGCGTTCGGCGCCCGCGAGCGCGTCGATCTTGTCCATGATCGGCGGCAGCTCGGCGACGAGATCGCAATGCCGGTTGCCGAGGAACCAGCCGACCCGGACATCGTCGTGGAGATAGAGCGACGGATCGGAAACGAGGATCTGGTTCATCCGCTTCGGCGCGACCTTGCGGCCCTGGAAATAGGGGACCGGCTGGCGGGTGAGCGGGCTCTGCGCGGCGTGGAAGCCGTAGAAGCTGGCCGACGCGCCGCGATTCCTGATCAGCAGCGCCAGTTCGACCGCGCCGTAATCGATCATGAAGAGGCCCGAGGGCAGGCGGTCCAGCGCGAGGAATTGCTGCGGCGTGTAGCGATATTCCTTCTGCCGCCAGCGGCGATAGTCGGTCTTGACCGGAAAACCCATGGCGCTCCATTGCCCGGAAACGGGCTGAAAGCGCAATGCTTTG
>JBQLZI010000148.1:0-6640 GCA_052168195.1 Phycisphaerales bacterium | reverse complement strand
TTCCACAGGTTGATGACCTCGCCGTCCTCGTAGAAGCACCGCCACTGCGGGTCGAGATCAACGAGCGTCGCGTAGTCCGCCAGCGAGCGGCCGGAGCGCTCCACCACGCCGCGCAGCACCTGCGGGAGCGTGATGATCGTCGGCCCCATGTCGAACGAGAACCCCTCCTCGCGGAGCACGTTCATCTTCCCGCCGAGATACTCGTTCTTTTCGACGAGCGTCACCCGGGCGCCGAGCGTCGTGAGTTCGACGGCGGCGGAGAGGCCGGCGAGCCCGCCTCCGATCACGACGACATGGGGGCGGCCTTGCTGCTCGGAGTTCTCAGGGGTGCGGGCGTTCATCGAGTTGGGTCCTGGCAGTCGTGCGAGCGTGAAGCCACAGGGTATCAGACCGCGGAATCACTCGGGACTCGTTCGGTGGCTTCGGCCGCACGGCCGCTGTCCCGATTGATCGTCGGACCCGGGCGGTCGGATTCGCCCGCGGGGCTGCGCGACGATTTCCCGTAGACGCGGTCCATCACGCCTTCGAACCGCCGACGCTGCCCCGGCGCCGGCTCGAAGATCGACGGCCGAAGCGCGGGCGTGCGCGAGATATGCACCGGGCGCGTCATCGACAGGAGCCCCGCCGCGCCGCGCGACTCCCCCCAGCCCGAGAGCCCGCGTCCCGAGATCGACGCGCCGGGGTGACCCGTGGGCACGAGGCAATCGTTCACAGTGACGGTCGTGCTCCCGAGCCGCTCGATGAGGGCATCCGCGTTTCGGCGCGACCGGGTGAACACGCTCGTGGCGAGGTGCTGATCGCAGCCGAAATGGATCCGCAGCGCGTCGTCGAGCGAGTCAACCGGGACGACGGCGAGCGCGGGCCCGAAGTGGTCGCCGCCGACGAGCGAAGCGTCAGGCGGGCAGTCAGCGATCGCGACCGGCGTCATCGTGTCGCCGCGCACGGGCTCCAGCACGCCCGACAGCGAGCGTCCACCGCGTTCGCAGGCGTCGCGCGCCAACGCGTCCACGCGTGCCGCGGCCTGCTCGTCGATGAGCCGCCGGGGCCGCGCTCCCGCGGCCAGCGGGGCGAGTTCCGCAAGCAACGCCGCGTAGATCGAGCGATCCACCAGCGCGCGCCTCGGCGCCATGCAGGTCTGCCCTGCGTTGGTCGTCGCGCCATTCCAGATCGACCGGGCCGCCACACGCGGGTCGGCGTCGCCGAGCACGAACGCCGAATCGCGTCCCGACAGTTCGAGCGTCGTCGGCGTGAGCGTTTCGGAGGCCCACCGCGCGATCTCGCGGCCGACCGCGGTCGACCCCGTGAAGACGACGTGATCGAAACGACGCTCGCGCAGCATCCCCGCGCCCGCCTCACGGGTCGCTTCGGTCCACTCGAGTTGACCGCTCGGCAGCCCCGCGTCGCGCGCGAGCGCCAGCAGCAGTCCCTGCGTCCGCGGCGCACGCTCGCTCGGCTTGACGACAACCCGGTTGCCCGCAGCCAGCGCCTGCACCATCTGCACGCCCAGCAACTGCACGGGGTAGTTCCAGGTCGCGATGATCCCGACTGTGCCGAGAGGCCCGCGGCGAACGCGGTGCGATTGACCCAGCGCCCACCACGGCCCGCCGCCCATCCGTCGATCCCGGAGCAACCCGCCTGCGAAACGCTCGTGCCATTTCGCCGCGCTGAGCAGCGGGAGCACATCAGCCGTCAGGGCCTCCCACGGCGTCTTGTGGATCTCGTCCACACACGACGCGATCAATGCCTGCCGATGCGCGGAGACCGAACGTCGAAACGCGCGCAGCCAGCGCACCCGCTCGGGGAGCGGCCATTCGGGCGGATTGTCGACGGCGGGAACCACGGCGCGACCCTTTCGGACTCCGGTCGGTAGTCTACTCGACAGCGAAGGGCGCCCGGATGCACGCCGGCCGCGTCGAATCCGGCGCCTCCGGCGTTCCGAACCTTCGCCGGACTCCTTCGAGACGAGGTACTCTCCGCGTGACCACCTTCGCGACCAAAGCGGCCAAACCAGATAGACCCGCCTCGCCCATCGGAGGGCCGCTTCGCAGCGACGTCGCGATCGTCGGCGCGGGTCCGGGCGGTCTCGCGTCCGCGATGCTCCTCGCCGCCAGCGGGGTGAAGGTCACGATCTACGAAGCGGCGCCGGTGGTCGGCGGGCGGACCAGCCGCATCACGCTCCACGACGAGGCGGGCCGCGCGTTCCACTTCGATCGCGGACCAACCTTTTTCCTGATGCCGTACGTGCTGGAGGAAATCTTCGCCGCCGCGGGCAGGCGTCTGCAGGACTACGCCGACCTGACCCGCCTTGATCCGATGTACCGGCTGCTGCTGGGTCGGGACGGCCGCGACCCGCTGGTCGTCGACACGACGCAGGATCTTGACCGGATGGCCGCGCAACTCGACGCGATCGAGCGCGGGGCGGGCGCGCAGTTTAGGAAGTTCATCGCCGACAACCGTGTGAAACTCGATCGGATGACGCCGTTGCTGCGACGCCCGATCCGCAAGTTCACCGATCTGATCGCGAGAGACGCGATGAAGTGCGCGCCGATCCTGGCGCCGCACAAGTCGGTGCACGATCTGCTCGGGAAGTATTTCGACGATCCGCTCGTCAAGATCGCGCTCACGTTCCAGAGCAAGTACCTGGGCATGAGCCCGATGGAATGTCCGAGTCTGTTCACGATCCTGCCGTTCATCGAGTACGAGTACGGCATCTGGCACCCGCGGGGCGGGTGCAACGCGCTGATGCGCGCGATGGCCGACGCCTGCGAGGAAATGGGCGTGACCATCCGGACGAGCGCCCCGGTCGAGCGCCTCGCGTTCTCCGGCGCCCGCGCTACGGGCGTGGTGGTGGACGGCGAGACGCACACGCACGAGCACGTCGTGGTGAACGCCGACGCCACATGGGCGATGAAGAACCTCATCCCCGAGAACCTGCGCAGGCCGCAGGACTCCGACGCGAGCATCGACGCGAAGCGGTACTCGTGTTCGACGTACATGCTGTACCTCGGGCTCGAAGGCAGGGTCGACCTCCCCCACCACACGATCTACGTGTCGCGGACCTACGAGGAGAACCTCAAGGACATCACGACCCGCGGCGCGCTCACCGATGACTGCTCGACCTACGTCTGCAATCCGTCGGCGACCGACCCGACGCTCGCGCCGGACGGCTGCAGCGCGCTGTACGTGCTCGTGCCGACACCCAACTGCGCCGCGAGCATCGACTGGGCGGCGGCCGACGCGATCGTGCGCGAGCGCGCCCTGCGCGTGATGGAGCAGGAAATGGGCATCGAGCACGCCCGCGAGCGCATCGTGTGCGAGCAGCGCCTGACCCCGAACGACTGGCGGGCCGCAAACATCAACATGGGCGCAACGTTCAACCTCGCCCACAACCTCGGGCAGATGCTCCACAAGCGTCCCCACCACGAACTGCAGGGCGTCGAGAACGTCTGGCTCGTGGGCGGCGGGACGCACCCGGGCTCCGGCCTGCCCGTGATCTTCCTCTCGAGCCAGATCACCGCGAAGTTGCTCTGTGACCGGGTCGGGGCTTCGTACGCCGGCGCGTGATGCGCAACCTTCGGATGACCTTCATCCAGTCGCGCGATGCGTGCGAAGAGTTGTGGGCACTGACACGCTCACATGGAGAACGCAATGTCCACAGCGCACACGAAGACCTGGCCCGATCTCGCCGTCGGTCTGTACGACCGACTCACCGGGCGCAACGCCGAGATCACCTACGAGTTCGACGACATGCACGTCAAGGTCCCGAGCGGGACCGGCGCCCAGGCCGAGCACGCCGAGTGGGTGCTCAGCGGCACGATCAAGGTGCGCACGCAGGACGGCGCCAACGCGTCAAAGTGACGATGTCCGGCGAACTCCGCGGCTCTGCCGAAGGGTCGCCGGTGAGGGTGAACGCCGACACCCATGGAATCACGCTCTACGTCCGACCGTCGCTCCGCGCGGCGCGAGCGATGCGGATCGCCCGGCGCGCACTGTTCCGCACTGGCCGGACCCGGCTGAATATCCCGGTCCGCGCAAAGATCGGTCCCTTCACGGTCGGGAGCGCCGTCCTCTGACCCCCTTGTCGTCAACGCAGAATCCCCGGTGAAGATTCTTCTCACAGGGTCAACCGGGTACATCGGCGGGCGCCTTGCGCCGCTGCTGCTTGATCGCGGCCACGAACTGGTCTGCGTGGCGCGTTCGCCGCGAAAACTCGACGCGCGCTCCTGGCGGTCCGATCCACGGGTTCGAGTCGTGAAGGCGGACATCGCCGACACCGACACCGTCGCCGAAGCGATGCGCGGCTGCGATGCGGCGTACTACCTCGTGCATTCCATGGAGTCCGCGGCGGCCGACTTCGTGCAGCGCGACCACGACCTCGCGCGGTCCTTCGCCGAGGCGGCTGCACGGGCGGGCGTCGGACGGATCATCTACCTGGGCGGCCTCGGGGAACTCGGGAGCGGGCTCAGCGAGCATCTGCGCTCCAGGCGCGAAGTCGAGAACGCGCTCTCGCGCAGCGGCGTCCCGGTCACCGCGTTTCGCGCGGCGATCATCCTCGGATCCGGCTCCGCGTCGTTCGAGATCCTCCGCTATCTCGTCGAGCGCCTTCCGGTGATGGTCACCCCCCGCTGGGTGCGCACCAAGTGCCAGCCGATCAGCGTGGTCGACGTGCTGGGCTACCTGCTGGATTGCCTCGATGTCCCGGAGACCGCGGGGCGCTCCATCGAGATCGGGGGGCCGACCGTGCTCTCCTATCGCGCCCTGATGCGCGAGATGGCCGAGCAACTCGGGCTCCCGCGCCGGCTCGTCATCCCGCTGCCGGTGCTCACCCCGAAACTCAGTTCGCTGTGGATAGGCCTCGTGACGCCGGTCAGCCCGTCGATCGCGCGGCCGCTGGCGGAGGGCCTGCGCAACGAAGTGATCGTTCACGATGACGCCGCGGCGCGACTGCTGCCCCGTGAGACCCTCACCCCGCGCGACGCGATCGAACGCGCCCTGCGCCGGACGCGCGAGAACGACGTGGCGACGCGCTGGACCGCCGCGGGCCCGATCCCCGGCGACCCGGACTGGGCGGGCGGCAAGGTCTTCACCGACCGTCGGTCGATCGAGATCGACGCGCCGCCCGAGCGCGTCTTCGCCGCGGTGTGCCGCGTGGGGGGCGGCCACGGCTGGTACGCCGCTGACTTCCTGTGGAAGGTGCGCGGGGCCATGGACAAGGTCGCAGGAGGGCCGGGGCTGCGCCGCGGGCGCCGACACCCGGAGAGCGTTGAGTTCGGCGAGTCGCTCGATTTCTGGCGCGTGATCGACGTGAAGCCCGCCGAGCGGCTTGCGCTCCTCGCGGAAATGAAACTCCCGGGGGAGGCGACGCTGACGTTCGACATCGAGCCGACGGGCGACCGCACGCGGCTGGTCATGACCGCGCGGTTCAGGCCCAAGGGGCTCCTGGGGCTTGCGTACTGGTACGCCGTGCTCCCACTCCACCACTTCGTGTTCGGGGGGATGCTTCGCGGGATGAAGCGCGCCGCGGAGTCGGAGTGATTCCGACGCGGCCTATTCAGGCGCGACCTCCACGGAGTCGAGCACGGCGCGCACAACGCCGCGGTCGCGCAGCAGCCCGTCATCGAAAAAGTAGAGATCTGCACCGAGATGCAACCCGGCGTATCGATCCGGGAAGTACTCCGGCTCGTCGGCCTCGAAGACAACCAGCCGCGTCTCCTGCTCCCATTCTCGCGTTTCGCGCGCGAGCCGCAGGAACGCTTCGCCGAAGCGGTCGTGCCCGATCGTCGTCTCCGGCCTGAGCCGGCTGATGCGCCCCACGACGAGTTGCCGCGGGCTGTTCGGCGCATCTCGCAGGATGATGACGCCGTCGAGATCCGGGCCGTACGCCCCGTCGAGCCGTGCGTACCTGCTCACGACCGGGAGCGAGAAGGCGCGACCGTCGAGGTCGATGGGCTCGCCCGCGGCGGCGGTGTACCAGACGCGGGGGTCGACGGTGAAGGGCTCGGGCGGTTCCGGGGGCAGCAGATACGCCAGAACGCCGAGCCCACCGAGCACGACAAGAAGCAACCCCAGAACGCCGAAGAGTGTGTACCGCAACGGCTTGGGGAGGCGTTTGCCCATGGGCCAAGCGTACAGGGGCGGCGTCGACCCGGCCCGGCTTGACCACCGAATCACCGCCTATCATGGGGGGACGCTCGGCGGTCGTCCCAACAGTGGGACGGGGCCGGGACATCTTCCGACAGCGACTCTGCCCTGAGGTCTCTCGGAATACACACCCCTCTGGGCTCGAGAGATTCTCTCATGAAGTTGTACGTCGGGAACCTTCCCTTCAGCGCCACGCAGTCCGAGATCCACGAACTCTTCGCCCAGCACGGCGAGGTCGCGGATGTCGCCCTCATCAACGACCGCGAGACCGGTCGCCCCCGCGGCTTCGGTTTCGTCGAGATGCCCAACGCCGACGAGGCCAACGCCGCGATGTCCGCCCTCAACGGGCAGGACTTCAACGGCCGCGCCCTCAACATCAACGAGGCCCGCGAGCGCGAAGGCGGCGGCGGCGGCCGTGGTGGTCGCGGCGGCTTCGGTGGCGGCGGCGGCGGTCGCGGCGGATTCGGCGGCGGCGGTGGCCGCGGCGGATTCGGCGGCG
>JBQLZI010000147.1:0-6641 GCA_052168195.1 Phycisphaerales bacterium | reverse complement strand
CCCTCCCGGGTCACTTCGCGACGTTCACGGTCTTGGAGAGCCGCGCGCGGGTCCACATGCGGGCCTCGGCGTCGGCGCCGAGCACGTCTGCGAGCGAGCGGACCGGGCCGGCCTTCACCGACGACATCGCGTCGCTCACGACTTCGGCGATCATGCCGAACTCGATGTCGCCGCGCATGAACGCGTCGACGGCCTCCTCGTTTGCGGCGTTGAGGATCGCGCCGAGCGAGCCCTTGTGGTCGGGCGCGTCCATCACCCGCTTGGCGAGCGTGTACGCGGGGTAGCGACGCTCGTCGATGGGTCGGAAGTCGAGGGACGAGAGTTTGGCGAGATCCAGGCGCTCGTGGGCGACGGGGGCACGGTCGGGATACGTGAGCGCGATCTGGATCGGCGTGCGCATGTCGGGCGCGCCGAGTTGCGCGAGGACGCTGCCGTCGGAAGTCTCGACGAAGGCGTGGACGATGGACTGCGGGTGCACGATGGCGCCGAGGCGGTCTGACTTGAGCCCGAAGAGCCAGTGGGCCTCGATGAGTTCGAGGGCCTTGTTCATCAGGGACGCGCAGTCGATGGTGACCTTGGGGCCCATGCTCCACGTGGGATGGGCGAGGGCGTCCTGCGCGGTGGCGCGGGCGAGTTTGTCGAGCGGCCAGTCGCGCAGCGCGCCCCCGGAGGCGGTGAGGGTGACGCGACGGACTTCGGATCCGAGGGCGCAGGGGGGGACGAGACCGCCCCCCTCACCCGGCGCCTGCGGCGCCACCCTCTCCCCAAGGGAGAGGGCGGAAGAAAGTCCCATCAGGCATTGCCACACGCCGGAGTGTTCGCTGTCGACGGGGAGCAGCCGCGCGCCGGTGCGCTTCGAGGTCTCGGTGACGACGGCGCCCGCGGCGACGAGGGTTTCCTTGTTCGCGAGCGCGACGTGGCGACCGAGTTCGACGGCGGCCAGGGTCGCGCCGAGCCCCGCGAACCCGACGATCGACGAGACCACCAGATCGCATTCCACCTCGCGGACGAGACGCTCGGCGGCGTCCTCGCCGAAGCGGGCGCGGAACGGGTCGAGGCGGAACTGGGATTCCGAGTCGTCGCGGGCCAGCGCGATGTCGGAGACGCCGTGCGCCGCGGCCAGTTCGGCCAGCGCGTAGGGATCGCCGCCGGCGGCGAGGCCGACGACTTCCACGCGGCGCGGGAAGCGCTCGTCAAGGACGGCGCGGTTGATCGCGGAGACGACTTCGAGCGTCTGGCGTCCGATGGACCCGGTGGCCCCCAGCACGATGATCCGTGTCGCACGCGTCATGGCGTAGAGGGTACTTCGTCCGTTCTCGGGGTGTGGGTCAGTCCTCGCGGGCGGGAACTTCGCTGGGCTTCACCTTGCGGTGGCTGGCGTAGAGGGAGCGGGGCTTTTTGACCGCGGGTTTCGGGGCGGGCTTGGGCTCGGCCGCGGGCGCCTTGCCGTTGTCGGACGCCGCGGGAGCGGGCTTGTCGTCGGTGGACGCGCTGCCTGAGCCGGCGCGTTTCTTGGCGCCGCTGCGGCGGCGGCGCTTCTTCTTGGGGGCCGCGTCGCCGTCGGGCTCCGCTTCGCCCGCGGCGTCGCCCTCGTCGTCGACGGGCTCCACCTTGGCCGAGCGGACCTTGGTGGTGCGCGTCTTGGGCTTGGCGTCGGAGGGTTCGTCGTCCGACGACGAATCGCCTTCCTCCTGCTTCGAGTCGGCGGCCTGATCGCCTTCGGCGCTGGAGCCGCCCTTGCCGCGGCGGCGACGGCGACGGCGGCGCTTCTTCTTCGGGGCGCCGTCGGCCTGCTCGTCGTCGTCGGAGGCGTCGGCCTCGTCACCCTTGGCGTCCGCGTTGTCGTCGGGCTTCGTGTCCGGCGCGTCGTCCTGGGCGCCCTCGCCGTCTCCGGTCTTCTTCTTGCGTCGGCGGCGACGGCGGCGCTTCTTCTTGCCGCTGCCTTCGCCATCCTCGTCGGGCATCTCGTCGATGCCGGCGATGGGGCCTTCGGCGGCGGCGAGTTCCTTCTGGCGCATCTCTTCGAGCGCGTGGAGTTCGGCCTCGCTCTCGAGGCGCGCGAGTTCGGCGGCCTCTTCGGTCGGGTCGAGCATCCAGTCCTCGCCTCCCTTGGCCGTGATCGCGAAGGGCTCGAGGTTCGTCGGGGGCTTGATGCTGGGCAGGCGGTCGATCTCGATGTCGCCCTGGGCGTCGTACGCGAAGAACTGGAGTTCGTCGAGCCCGATGTTGCCGCTGACGCGCACCTGGACCTGCTTGCCCGTGATGCGTTCGAGGCGGTTGAGGCGGTGGCGGCCGCTGCTGAGGAACTCGCCCGCGACGCGCGGCGAGACCACGAGTTCGACCTTGATGACCTTGTCGTGGGAAAGCAGCGCGCCGACCTCGCGGAGCGCCTCGGCGGTGACGGAGCCGGGCCGCTGCACGAAGCCGCGGCCGGCGCAGGTCGGGCAGGCGGTGAAGTGGGTCTTGCGGTGGCTGCCGCGCATGCGCTGGCGGGTCATCTCGACGATGCCGAACTCGCTGATGCGCAGGGCCTTGGTGTTGGCGCGGTCGCGCTTCAGGTTCTCGTTGACGCGCTGCTCGAGTTGCTTGCGGTGCTGCGTCTTGCGGAGATCGATGAAGTCGATGATGACCACGCCGCCGAGTTCGCGGAGTTTGAGTTGGCGGCAGATCTCGTCGGCGGCCTCGATGTTGGTCTTGAGCGCGGTGGTCTCGGCGTCCTTCTTGTCGCGCATCCGGCCGGAGTTGACGTCGATCGCGACGAGCGCTTCCGCTTCGTCGATGACGATGGAGCCGCCTGAGGGCAGCGGCACCTCGCGGAGGTGCATGGACTTGATCTGCTCCTCCACGCCGTAGGCGTGGAAGATCGGCGCGGGGGTGTTGTAGTGGAAGAGTTTGGTGGCGCTGCGCGGGGAGACGATCTTGAGGAACCGGGCCGCGCGGTTGAGCGCGGCCTGATCGTCGATGATGACCTCGTTGACGTCGTTGGTGAGGACGTCGCGGAGGCAGCGCAGGAGGATGTCGCTCTCCGCGTAGAGGAGGCGCGGCTTGCCGCCGCGCTTCAGGCGGGCGTCCATGTCCTTCCACAGGCGCTGGAGGTAGGCGAGGTCGCGCTTGAGTTCGGTCTTGTTGCGCCCGAAGCCGGCGGTGCGGAGGATGAAGCCGAATCCCTCGGGCAGGTCGAGTTGGTCGAGGGTCTCGCGCATCTTGCGGCGGGTGTCCTCGTCCTCGATGCGCCTGGACACGCCGACGTTGTCCATGTGGGGCATCATCACGAGGTAGCGCCCCGGGATGGAGAGGTAACTCGTGAGGGTCGGGCCCTTGGTGCCGATGCCCTCCTTGAGCACCTGCACGATGACCTCCTGGCCGCGCTTGAGGCACTGCTGGATGGGCGGGCGCTCGCGGCGCGGGGTCTTCTTGCCGACGCGCTCGGCCTCGTCGTCCTCGGCGCCCGGGAAATAGCGCGGGTGGAGGTCGGAGACGTGGAGGAAGCCGTTCTCGCCGAGGCCGAAGTCGACGAACGCGGCCTGGATGCCGGCCTCGACGTTCTGGACCTTGCCGAGATAGATGTTGCCGACGTGGCTGGCGTTGTCGAAGCGCTCGGCGTGGAGTTCTTCGAGTTTCCCGTCGTGGAGGAGCGCGATTCGGCACTCCTCGCCGGGGACGTAGTTGACGAGCATCTGGGATTTGGCGGTCACGCTGGCCCTTTCCTGGGCGCTTGCGCCGCTGTGCCGAGGGAGCCGGGGCCCGGACGTCGACGGTTCGGAACCCCCGCGCTGAGGGTGAGCGGCGGCGAGGACCCTGAAACGGGCCATCGAGCGCGCCGACCCGCAACAGGGGCCGCGATCCGCCCGCCCGGCGTGGCGCCGTCGGCGAGCGACCCTCCGACCGTTTCCCGCGTGGGCGACCTTCCGGCGCCCGCACCGCGGTGATCGGAGCGGTGTTTCGTAACCGAAGCGCTTTCAGGAGCGGGGCTTACGCCCGATTCGCTCAGTCTTCGACGGACCGACCGTCGAACGCTTCGGGGATGACTTTCCTGGCTGCCTCACGCAACTGCATCGCGATGAGGCGTTCGGAATCGAGCGAGCCGACCTTTCGAGCCAGCCGTTCGCAAGAAGGAATGTCGACGCTTCGGATCACCCGCTTGAGGCGGGGCAGGGCCTGCGGCGACGCCGACAGCGTACGCAATCCCATCCCGAGCAGCAACATCGTGTACTCGATGTCCCCGGCGATCTCGCCGCAGAGCGAGACCTCGGCGTCGGCGCGACGGGCGGCCCGGATCACGTCCTTCAGCAGGCGGATGACCGCGGGATGGGTCGGGGTGTAGAGCGAGGCGACATGTTCGTTGGTCCGGTCGACCGCCAGCACGTACTGGACGAGGTCGTTGGTCCCGATCGAGAAGAAATCGACCTCGCGGGCAAACGCGGAGGCCATCACCGCGGCCGCGGGCGACTCGACCATCATCCCGACCTTCACCTTGGGGTCGAAGTTCACGCCCTCGTCTTCAAGGTCCTCCATCACGTCGCGGAGCACCATCCGGGCCTGTCGGAGTTCCGTCAGCGTGGTGATGAGCGGGAACATCACGTTGACCGGCCCCAGCGCGCTGGCGCGGAGGATCGCGCGCAACTGGCGGCGGAACATCGGCAGGTTCTGGAGGCAGTAGCGGATGCTGCGCAGCCCGAGGAACGGGTTGCGCTCCGGGTCCTGCGCCTGGCGGCTCGTGTACTTGTCGGCGCCAAGGTCGAACGTGCGGAACGTGATGGGCCGCCCGTCCATGAGGCGCACGGCCTCGGCGTAGTTCTCGTACTGCTCCTCCTCGGTGGGCTCCTCGTCGCGGGTGAGGAAGAGGAACTCCGAGCGGTAGAGCCCGACGCCTTCGCCGCCGTTCTGGATGACCGCGGCGGCCTCGCGCGGGAACTCGATGTTGCCCAACAGCGTGACGCGCTCGCCGTCGAGCGTGCGGGCCTCCTCGCTCGCGAGGTCCGCGAGGGACTGGCGGAAATCGCGCTGGCGCTCCACGTAGCGCCGGTGCTCCTCGACGGTGTGCTCGTCGGGATCGAGGACGATGACGCCGCGGTCGCCGTCGACGATGATGAGGTCGCCGTCCTCCGCGGATTCGGTGAGGCGTCCGGCGCCGACGACCGCGGGGATGCCGATGGAGTGGGCGATGATCGCGGTGTGGCTGGTGCGCCCGCCGATGTCGGTGACGAAGGCCATCACCGTGTCGGGGCTGAAACTGGCCGCCTCGCTGGGGGTCAGGTCGTGGCCGATGACGACGGCGGGCTCGGTGAGGCGCGCGAGGCGGGTTTTCGTCTCACCGGTGAGGCGGCGCATGACCCGGCGTTCGAGGTCCCACACGTCGTCGACCTTGGCGTTGAAACTCGGGTCGTCGAGCGAGCGGAACCACGCGGCGAGGTCGCCGAAGGCCTCCGCGACCGCGTACTCGGCGGTGACGCGTTCGCGCTGGATGCGCTCGCGCACCGGGCCAGTCAGCGAGGGATCGCCCAGCATGCCGCGGTGGAAGGCGAAGATCTGGGCGGCGTCGTCGCCGAGGCGCTCGTTGGCGCGGCTCTCGAGGTCGAGCAGTTCCTCCCGGGAGGTCTTCAGGGCCTCTTCGAGGCGGGCGAGTTCCTCGTCGACCTTGTCGGAATCGACGGTCCGCCTGGGGATGCGCTCCCGCCTGCCGTCGAGGACCAGCACGCGTCCGATCGCCACACCGGGCGAGACGGGGATTCCCTTGAAAACTTCCATTCGGCCCTTCCAGCGATCAGCCGACGCGTGCGCCGCGGTCCGTGGACGACGACGCAGGGCCTCGGGGACGGTGAGGGTCACGCGGCCGGGCGTCCTGTGCCCGGTCCGAGAACCGCGGCATCGTAGCGGGCACTTCCGGGCGCCGTGCACGCCCCGGGCCTTCACGAGCATTGCGCGAGCCCGAACTTGACCGACCCCGAAACGTGTGCTCCAATCTTCCCAGAGGTTCGGAACGACCGAGCCGCATGGGGCCTTGACAGCAGGGATCACGACGCGGCCGCGCCGCTCGCTCACTCGCGAGACCCGCTCTCGCCCGCCCGGCGCTCCACGTGTTCGCAGGATTCACCCGCCCCGGTTCACACCACGCATGGCCGCCCGCAGGCCATTCGCTTCCTCGCGGCGTCGCGCGCACCGATGCGCCGCCGAGCAACTCCATTCCAGCATGACGACAACACAGACCGGCATCCTTGATCTGCCCGAACGCGCCGAAGGCGGCTACCGCGGGCGCGTCCGCATCGTCGATTCCACCGACGGCGCCCCCAGCGACTTCCGCCCCAACCCCGCCCCGGGCGCGGTCTCCACGGGCGACACCACCAGCAACCCGCTCATCCCCGAGGAACTCGCCAACGAGTTCCACCTGCGCAACGCGCTCGAGGTGGTGGTCGAGGTCGGCCAGAAGAAGTCGCGCAAGCGCAAGGGCGGCCGCGGCGGCAAACCCATGCCCATCGTCAACAAGTTCGTCTCCATCGAGGGGCTCGAGCCCGAGCAGTTCGCCAAGACCAAGGCGTTCCACGACCTCACCAGCATCGACCCCCAGCCGCGCCTCACCCTCGAGCACCGCGGGTGCTCGCCTTCATGCCGGCTCATCGACCTGTTCTGCCCCATCGGGCGCG
>JBQLZI010000146.1:0-6654 GCA_052168195.1 Phycisphaerales bacterium | reverse complement strand
GTCCCCAGCGCGAATAGATGATCGGCAGGCGAGGCGATTCCACCGGTATCGGACCACCCGGCCACGCGCTCGTCGCGGTCAGCGGCGCCGGGGGAGGCCCCGCAAGCCGCGCGTTGCGCCGCGCGACCAGCCCGGCGCTGTGCCCGTACGCCGGGGCCGACGCGAGCCATCCGCCGCGAACGTCGGGACGACCCGCCGGAGCCGTGCGCCCGTGCAGCGGCTCGATCTCCGAAGCCGTCCACGCGACCATCGGGCGCGTCGAACTGTCCGACGACGCGCAGCCCACAAGCCCCGCAACGGTTGCGGCGCTCGCGAGCAGCATCGCGCGGGATGTCGTCCGACGGTTCGGCATGGGGAAACACGAGGCAACTCGCGGACCAGCGCCATCCGTCCGGGAATCACGCTGCCCGCGGGCCGTTAGCGGCCCGGGGATCGAATCGCGTCGCGTCCCTGCAACACGCGGTGTTGCGGACCCGCCACACGCGCACGGCGGCGCGGGGGGCCCAGAAGAATGCGCCCGGGAGGACTCGAACCTCCGACCTGCGGTTTCAGCGATCCGCCGATTGCTCGACGGGCTGGACCATCTCTTCATCCTTGTCCGCACAAGGACGCCGGGCGCTTCGACGGGAACGGCCTGCGCCGGTCTCGCCTACGCGGGGGTATCGCCGGGGCGGCTCACCCGCTGGTCTCTACACCTTCCGTCGGCCGCGCGTTCGATCGATCCGCGCACCCCGCCGACGGCTCGGCTCGGGATCGCCCGCGCGCACGCGCGGGGTTCCCCGAGTTCACCCGGTTCGCCTCGACCCGTCGCCGGGCCGGGCCCCTCTTTCCGCGCCGCCCGAAGGGGCGCGATGCGAAGGAAACCGCTGCTCTATCCAGCTGAGCTACGAGCGCAAGTTGTCGCCCGCCGCACGGGGCCGCGGGCAGCCCAGTATACGACCCGCCCGCCCTCCCATGCCCGAACCCACCCCAACCGCGACGCCCGCGACAAGCCGCACGCGCCGGCGACGACGCCTCGCGCTCATCTCGATCGGCGCCGTCCTCGCCGCGCTCCTCATCGGGCTCTTCGTGGTCACACGCTCCGCCGTCCTCGTCCGCATCGTCGAGCCCCGCCTCGCCCACGCGCTCGGCGCCGACGTCGACATCGGCCACGCGTCCCTCGGCGGCGCCTCCTCCGTCGTCCTCCGCGACGTCAGCGTCGATGCGCGCTCACTCAACGGGCAGCCCGCGCGCGTCCTCACCGTCGATCGCCTCGTTGCGCGCGTAGAGTGGATCCCGCTGCTCACCGGCGGCATGGGCGTCCGCGAGGCCCGCTTCGAATCGCCCACCATCCGCCTCAGCCAGGACAAGGCGACACTGCGGCTCAACCTTGAAGCGCTCGACCCCGCGCGATCGTCCGCGCCCTCCTCGGTCCTGCCGCGCGTACTCGTCAGCGACGCCACCATCGAGTTCGGCGAGCACGACGCATCCTCGTACACGCCGCTCGCCTCGATCCATGTCGACGGCGAACTCCGCCGCGCCGCGCGGGATTCCGGCCGCTACCAGATCGCCCTCGTCGAATCCGTCGACAGCGCCCGCTCGCGCGCTCCGGCCAACCCGGTGCCCATCACGCTCAGCGGCGAGTTCGACCCCGTCGCCGTCGAAGGCGCGCTGACGCTCGAGAACGTCGATCTCGCGTCGTGGGGCCCCGCCGCCGCCCCGAGCGACGTCCGCGCCTTCTGGACGCAACTCGCGCTCCAGGGCGCCGTCGACCGCACCGAGTTCCTCTACAGCGAGGAGCGCGGCGTCGAGGCCCGTTTCTCGTTCAGCAACGTCGCGCTCTCCCTGCCCATCGCGGCCGACCCGCAGGCCGACCTCGAAACCGCGCCGGGCCCGCGCGCCGAGCCCGAGCGTTACATGCGCGTGTCGAGCGCGTCGGGGACCGCCACGCTCGGCGCAGAAGGCATCCGCGCGGCCATCGAGGGCCTTATCGAGGACCTCCCGTACCGCGTCGAAGTCGCCAGCGACTCCGTCGCGCTCAACACCGGGTTCACCATCGCGTTCGAGACCGCCGAGCCCTTCAGCGTCGCCGAGCGTCCGCAACTGCTTCCGTTCGCGCCGCGCATCGTCCGCGACCGCTTCCGCTCGTTCTCCGGCCCGACCGCCATGCTCGAGGCGAGCGTCGTCGTGTCGCGCGACCCGCCCACGCCGCAGGGACCGGGCGAACTGCACATCGCAGGCGTGCTCACGCTTACCAACGGCCAGGCCGCGTACGCGAGTTTCCCGTACCCGTTCCAAGGCATGACCGGGCAGGTCCGCTTCGACGAAGAGGCGATCCACATCGACGAGATCACCGGCGTCTCCGAGTCCGGCGCCACGCTCACCGCAAGGGGTGTCATCGCGCCGCCCGTCGACGGCGCAGAGGTCGCCATCGACGTGCGCATCGACGACATCCCCCTCGACGAGCAGTTCAGCCGCGCGCTCCCCTCGTCACGCGCCAACCTGCTCGACGAACTCTTCAACCGCGATTCCGCGCAGCATCTCCGCGAGCGGGGCCTCCTCCCCGACGACTTCACGCTCGGCGGCGTCGGCTCGCTCGATATCCGCGTCCGCAGGCCGCTCGGGGATGATTCCGAATGGTCATGGGACGCCACGCTCGATCTCCCCAGGGCCGGGCTGCTCGTCGAGCGATTCCCGTACCCCGCGTACGCCGAGAGCACCACCGTCTACGTCACATCCGACTACGCAGAAGTCCGCATCCCCATGCTCCGCCCCGTCGGCGGGGGCGAGGGCGACCTCCGCGGGACCATCACGCTTCACGACGCCAGCGGCGAGAGCGTCTTCGTGCCGGTCATCCTCGTCCGCGCGCTCGGCGTCCCCGTCGGCGACCACATCGCCGCCGCGCTCACATCGGCATTCCGCGAGGACGCTTCGACCGACGCCGCCGACCTCCTCGCCGCCCTCGCCGTGGAAGGCGACGTCGACGTCACCGCGCGCGTGCTGCCGCGCGACGACGACGAGATCGGGTTCGACGTCGCCATCGAGTTCCGCGACCTTATCGCGCGCCCCGGCGCCGACGACCCGTCAACGCCGCCGCTGCTCTCTGCCGTGAACGGCCGCATGGAGTTCAGCGAGACCGCCGTGCGCGTGCACGAGTTCTCGGCCCGCCTCGCGGACGCCACGCTGCGGATCAGCGGCGACGCCGCGTACCGGTCCTCCGTGCAGCGCGACACCGACCTGCTCCTCGAAGCCGACGGCCTTCGCCTCGAGAGCCGCTTCGACCAACTCCTCGCGCCCTTCGACGCGGCCGCCGCGCAGCGCCTCCGCGCCGGCCTCGACGCGATCAACGCGACGGGCGATCTCGACGTCCGCCTCCGCGTCACGCGCGAACCCGTCGCAGACGGATTCACCGCGCACGCCGACGTGATGGACGTGCGATCGATCGGCTTCGACGCGATGGGGGGCCGCGTCGCCGTGCGTGACACCAGCGGCGCCGCATCCCTTCAACTCGTCACAGGAAAGGGCGCGGTCGCGGTATTCGACGCGTTCGCCGCCGAGGCGCGGATGAACGACTCCGACCCCGCGACCCTTTCCCTTCAGGGCGAACTCGACCTCCGTGCGTTCGACGAGTCGACCACGACCGCGGACCCCGCTGAGCCGAAGACGCTCGAGGTCGCCGCCCAACTCTCCTGGCCGTCGGCGTTCGCGGATTCCCTCCTCGATCGCGCCGCCGCGGGCCGCGCCGACCGCATCCGCGCCGTGCTCGACCGCTGGGGCGCGCAGGTCGAAGGCGATCTCCGGGTCGTCATCGCGTCCTCGCCCGCAGGCGCAACGATCCGCGGCGCACACGCGGCGCCGAGGCGCATTGTCCTCGCGCGCGGCGAGCAGGTCGTTCCCTTCACCGTCGATCGCGGCACGGTCGAGTACGCCGACGCCGTTCTCCGCATCAACGACCTCGCGCTCAGCCACGACTCGATCAGCGTCGTCATCTCGGGCGACGCGACCACCGGCGCCGCGCCGTCGCTCAACCTTGCGCTGACCGGGACCGTCGCGCCCTTCGACGCCGCGGCCCGCTCGCTCTTCCCGGAAGCCATCCGCGACGCGCTCGACGCCGCCTCCGTCGCGGCCGACTCGCTCTCCATCCGCCGCGCCCAACTCGCGGTCGGGGATTCCACCGCGCTCGAAGCGGACCTCGCCTACCAGGGGCTCGCGCTCGACCTCGGCGGGACCGACGTCGCCGAGGCCGACGGCGAACTCGTGATCCGCGTCGACACCGCCGACCCACGCCCGCTCGACGCGACGCTCTCGTTCGACTCCGCGCGCGTCCAGCGGCTGCGGCTCGGCAAGGGCGAAGCACGCATCATCCTCAGCGAAGGCGGGCGCTCCCTCGTCATCCCGTCGTTCGACGCCGTGGCCTACGGCGGACGCGTCTTCGGAGTCGCGAAGGTCGAGACGATGGGCGAGCAGGGGGGGCTCCTCGGCTCCGGAAACGAATCGACGTACGAGATCGAGACGTCCCTCGCCGGGCTCGGATTCGAGGCGCTCCGCGCAGACCTTCGAGTCGGCGACGCGCCGGAATCCGAAGAAATCGCCGAACGCTCGGGCGTGGTCGACGCCACGCTCTCCGTCGCGGGCCGCTTCGGTGTGCCCGGCCAGCGCGTGGGGCGCGGCGCGGTCCGGGTGTGGGGGGGCGAAGTCCTTCGGCTCCCGCTCGCCGCACGCCTTATCGAACTCAGCAACCTGCAACTCCCCACCGCCGCGGAACTCGACTTCGCCCAGGCCTCGTTCCACATCGAGGGCGGCACGATCTTCTTCGAAGAACTCGGCGTGGAGAGCGATTCCGTGTCGCTCCTCGCCGCGGGCTCGCTCGCGTGGCCCTCGCTCGAACTCGACCTCGACGTGACGAGCCGCGGCGCCCGCCGCGCGCCCATCCTCTCCGATCTCGTCGAAGCCCTGCGCAACGAACTTCTCGTGACCCGGGTCACCGGTCCGCTCTCCGAGCCCGTTTTCACCGTCGAGACCCTGCCCTCCACGCGCCGCTTCCTCGACAGCATCTTCGGCGGGTCCAATGATCGACCCCCGCCCGCCCGTCCCGCGTCACGATCCGTCGGCGACGCGGCCACCTCGGGCGGACGCTGAGCCCCGCACACCCCGCACGCGAGCCCACGAATGTCCGAAGACCACGGCAAATCCACCGGCCCGGAACCCGCGATCGAGCCGACGCCCGCCGTGCAGCCATCGGGCTTCCCGACCGAGGAGATGTTCGCGCGCATCGACGACCTCATCCGCGAGGCCGGCGAAGACCCCGCGAGTTTCGACGGCCGCCTGCTGCGCGACCTCCTCGGCACGTCGCTCAAACTCATCCGCGACGAGCGCGAGACGGGCGAACTCAAACTCATCACCGCCGCGGTCAAAGAGATCCGCCACGCCTACCGCGTGTTCGCCCGCTACCAGAACGCCCTGAAGATCAGCATCTTCGGCTCGGCCCGCACCCCGCCAGGCCACCCCGATTACCTCGCCGCCGTCGAGTTCTCGAAGATGATGGCCGCGAAGAACTGGCTCTGCATCACCGGCGCGGGCGACGGCATCATGAAAGCCGGCCACGAAGGCCCTGGACGCGAAGCGTCGTTCGGCCTCTCCATCCGCCTGCCCTTCGAGACGACCGCGAACTCGATCATCACGGGCGACGAGAAACTCATCAACTTCCGCTACTTCTTCACCCGCAAACTCATGTTCGTCAGCCAGGCAGACGCCATCGCCTGTTTCCCCGGCGGCTTCGGCACCCAGGACGAAGCGTTCGAGATCCTCACGCTCATCCAGACCGGCAAGAGCGAGATGAAGCCCATCGTCATGGTCGAGGGCGAGCACGGCGACTACTGGCGCCACTGGGAGAACTACATCCGCCGCTCCTTGCTCGAGAAGGGCTTCATCAGCCCCGAGGACCGCAACCTGTACTACATCGCCGAGGACCCCGCCGACGCCGTGCAGCATGTCACACGCTTCTACCGCAATTACCACTCCTCGCGCTACGTCCGCGACGACTACGTCATCCGCCTCCGCGCGCCGCTGCGCGCGGACGACGTCGAGGTGCTCAACGCCGAGTTCGGCAACCTCGTGAAGACCGGCCGCATCGAGCAGCGCGACGCCCTGCCCGAGGAATCCGGCGAGCACGCCGACCTCCCGCGCCTCGTCTTCACCCACACCCGCCGCCAGTTCGGCCTCGTGCGCACCCTGATCGACCGCATCAACTCCTTCGACCCCGCCAAGGCCTGACCGCCAGCCGGCTCCTATCTCCCGGTACGGGAGGGTCTTCCCGACGTCCCGGCAACCATTCGCCGGCCCCTTCCGTATCGGGCTCCGTTCCGGTACCCTCTCCTCGCTCATGAACCGCCCCGCGTGGACACGCCTGGCTCTGCTCGCGGCCGCTTCGGCCGCCGTTGCCGGCTGCGCGTCCAGATCGGCCGACGAGACCCTCACGCAGGCCTCAATCACCCCGAGCCCCGACGAGGTGCTCACCCCGGTGGTCCGCGGCGGAACCAACGGCCTCGAAGTCCTCTGGTTCGTGTGCCGCGACGAGCAGGACTCGTTGGCCCGCTCCCTTGAGCCCTACGCCTACCAGCCCGTCGACCTCGACCCCGGCGCCGCCGAATCGCTGCGGCGCAACGGTCTGCGGCT
>JBQLZI010000145.1:0-6725 GCA_052168195.1 Phycisphaerales bacterium | reverse complement strand
CGCACGCGCTCGTCTCGGACGCCCGCGATCCGCGCGTCCTTCGCGATCGACGAGTGCGCCTGCGAACTCGCGTACACCGTCATCGCGTCGACGCTCATGGCTCGGCCCGACGCGAGCGCGCGCTCGCGCGCCGCCAGCAGGCACACCAGCGAACTCTCGCTGGCGGTGCCCTGGATCACGCCCCCGCCGCTGCCCGACGACGACAGGAACGATTCCGGAAGCCCGAGCAGCCCGCCCATCCAGTCGAGCATGCGCGTCTCGACCTCGGTGACGGCCGGGCTCGTGCTCCACATCATGCCCTGCGCGTTGAGCGCGTCGCTGACCATGTCCGCGAGGATGGCCGGCGCGCTCGTGTTGCACGGGAAGTACGCGAAGAAGCGCGGGCTCTGCCAATGGGTGATGCCGGGCATGACGACGCGGTCGAGGTCGGCGAGGATGTCGTCCCAGCCCTCGCCGCGCTCCGGCGCGCGGTCGGGCAGCATCGACGCGACGTCGCCCGGCGCGGCGCCCGCGCGAACGGGAAGGTCGCCCACGCGCTCCATGTACTCCGCGATCCAGTCGACGACGCGCCTCCCGGCCTCGCGGAACTCGTCGGGCGTCATGTGGCGCGCCGCGGGCGCGGCGTGATCGGCGGCGTTGTTCATCCCCGGATTGTTCGCGGCCCGGGCTTGGCCGGCGTGGGTCACTCGGGCAGTTTCGCGAGTTCCTCGCCCACCGCGGCCATCAGGCCCTCGACGATGTCCGACGAGAAATCGAACCGGATGCCGGCGGCCTCGAAGAGGTCGGGCAACGGGCGGCTGCCGCCCAGCGAGAGTCCGCTGCGGTACCCGTCGATCGCGGCGTCGAGGCCCTTCTCGCGCATCACGTTCCAGAGCTGCAGCGCGCCGAGTTGCGCCATCCCGTACTCCACGTAGTACAGCGGCACGGTGAAGATGTGCAGTTGGCGGTGCCACATCGAGGCGCGGAGGTCTTCGAGGCCCGACCAGTTCACGTCGTGGCCGAACCGCTCGATGAGGGAGACCCACGCGTCGCGCCGCTCGTCGCGCGAGTGGCCGGGGTGCTCGTAGAGCCACAGCTGGAATGCGTCGACGGTCGCGATCCACGGGAGGATGCTGACCACGCCGGTGAGTTGGTCGCGCCACGCGCGGCGCAGGTCGGTGTCGTCGGGGTAGAACTCGCCCCAGTGGGGCATCGTGAGCATCTCCATGCTCATCGACGCGACCTCGGAGAACTCGATCGGCGCGTGGCGGTAGTGCACGACCGGATCGTGCTCGCTGAGCATCGAGTGGAAGGCGTGCCCGGCCTCGTGGATCATCGTGCGCACGTCGCCGTGCATGCCCGCGGCGTTCATGAAGATAAACGGCGAGCGCGAGCGGTCGCGGACGTACTGGTACCCGCCGGGGGCTTTCCCCTTGCGCGACGCGAGGTCGAGCGAGTCGCCTTCGGTCAGGCGCGCGAAGAGGGGGCCCAGCCCGCCCCCCATGCCGTCGAACACCCGCGCCGTCTTCCGCACGAGTTCGTCGGCGGTCTCGAAGGGGCGCAGCGGCTCGCGCCCGAGCGTGTCGACGGCCATGTCCCACGGGCGGAGTTTGCCCGTCTTCAGTTTGCGGCGGCGCTGCGCGTCGAGTTCGCGGACCAGCGGCACGCAGTGCTTCTCGATGGACGCGTGGAACGCGCGGCAGTCGTCGGGCGTGTAATCGAAGCGGTGCTTGGCGCGGAACGCGTACCCGATGAACGTCTGCTCCCCCGCGTTGCGTGCCATCTCAGTCCGTTTCGCGAGCATCGCATCGAAGAGGTCTTCCAGCCGTTCGGCGTCGCGCGTGCGTCGCTCGGCGACGGCGCGCCACGCGCGTTCTCGCACGCCGCGGTCGGTGCGCTCCTGATAGCGGGCCATCTGGGGGAGGGTCTTCTCCTCGCCCTCGAACTCGACGGTCATGGCGCCGCAGATCTGCTCGTAGGTCTGCGTCATCTTGGCGAGTTCGGTCTGGATGGGGACGTTCTCGTCGCGGAAGAGCGAGACGTCGGCGCGGGTGTCGCGCTCGAGCACGCCGTAGCGGGCCTTGTCGAGCGGGAACTTCTCGTGGAGGTCGACCTGCTTGCGGTCGAGCGCGAAGCCCACCTGCTTGAGCACGGGCGAGACCGTCTCGACGAATGCGGTGTACGCGCCGCTCGCGGATTCGTCCTCGGTGTTGCGCGTCATCGCGATGTAGAGGTTCGCTTCCGCCTCGGCGCAGGCGGCGTCGAACTCCGACCGGTCGACGAGCCAGCGCTCGAACGCGGACGCATCGGCGATGTTGCGGTTGGCGAGCGCGTCGGCGGCGGCGCGCACCTGGCTCGCGTCGGCGCCGTGGAAGTCTGCGGGGATGGTCGTGTCGGTGTGCATCGGCGCTCTTTGTGTCGGCGTTCGCGGCGGGAAGGGCGATGGTAGCGGCCAAGAAAAAACGCGGCGGGCGCCGCGTTGAAGGTCGGTAGGGGGTGTGACGGCTCAGCGCCGGTTCTGGCGGGTGAAGTCGCGGATCTGCTCCTCGACCTCGCGGAATCGTTCGGGAGTCCAGCCGGCGTAGACCTCGAGCGAGGGCGCCTTGCGGACCCACGAGCGGATCTGCGCGAGGTAGCGCCGGGCGGCGCCGGCGTGACGGCCGAGCGCGTTCTCGTCGCCGCGGGAGCGCTGCGCGGCCTGCATCTCGAGGTTGAGTTTGGTCGCGAGTTCGTTGATCTCGGTCTGCGCGAGGAAGACGTTGTCGCGGAACTCGTGCTGGTACTCGTCGGCCTGCTGGCCGACCTCGACCCACTCGCGGTCGCCCACGATGAGCTGCATCAGTTCGCTCTTGGAGTCGGCGACGCCCTTGGCGAACTTGAAGCGGGTCGCGTCCTGCGAGTTGAAGGTGAGGATGCGGTCCTTGGGGTTGACGACGTACTCGCCCTCGAGGTCGGGGCGCCAGGTCACGACGCCGTTCTCGTCGATGTCGGCGGAGAGTTCCTGCTCGACCTGCATGGCGCGCATGACGAGCGGGTTGTGCCCGCCGCGCTCGGCGATGAGTTCCATCATGTAGAGGACCTGCTCGAGTTGCTCGCCTTCGACGGCCTCGGCGCGGCCTCCGACCATGCGGAAGCCGGTCGCGGCGCCGAAGTTCCCCTTGCTCATGAAGTAGATGTCTTCGACGGTGTACGCGGTCATCGCGGCGGCGGAGATGGCCGACTCGATCCAGGCGACGACCTGGTACTTGGGCTTGATCTCCTCCTCGATGACGTCGCTGAGTTGCTGGATCTCGAAGAGCGCGCCGCCGCCGGAGTTGATCTTGAGCACGACGATGTCCGGGCGGGTCTCGTCGGGCATCTCGTTGAGCAGTTCGATGGAGTGCTCGAGGGCGTCGGCGTTCATGAAGGGGCCGACCATGTCCTTGTCCGGCGGGTCGCCCAGCGAGATGAACGCGACCTTGGCGGCGCCGTCGGGGATGGTCGTGCCGGTGTCGCTCTTGCGCGGCGAGGCGCCGGGCTTGTTGGTCGCGGGGCGCGCGGTCTCGGTGTTCGTGGCCGCCTCGGCGTCGCGCTCGATGGACTTGATGTCCTCGCGGAGGATCAGGCGCCGGTTCTCGACGGCGCCGATCTTCATGAGCAGGTAGACAAAGCCGTCGCCCTCGCGCTCGATCGTGCCTTCCAGCACGGTGCCGTCCTTGAGCGTGACGGTGTCGAGCGCGAACGCCGCGGGCGACGCGAGCACGCCCAGGAGCAGCGATGCCGCGAGGGCGGAGGCGTTGCGTCGAAGGAGGGCGAGGGTGTTGCGGAACATCGTGGTCATATGGCCGTCTCCGGCGAGTGTTGTGGTTTCGTCGGTGAGGGTGTCAGTTTCGGATGCTCTGGAGCGCGAGGCGGAGTTCCGCGATCGCGATGTCGATCTGGCTGCGCTGGCCGCCGCTGGGGTCGAAGACCTCCTCGTACTGGCCGAGGATGCTGCGCATCTGCTGGTAGCGGCGGATCTGCTCGCCGATGACGCGGCGCGGGTCTTCGCCGCGACGCCCTGCGTTGCCCTGCGCGGCCTGGATGTCTTCCGACAGGCGGCGGAGCGAATCCTCGGCGCGTTCGATGCGGTCCGACCACGACTCGAGGGTGTCGTTCGATTCCTCGCCGAGTTCGGCGTACTCGCGCCCGTACCCGAGCAGGAAGACGAGGTCGTCGAGCGTGTCGGCGGTGCCGTCGGACACCTGGAGCTGCACGGCGGTTTCGGCGTCGAGGTTGAGCACGTCGTTGCCGCGCCCGCGGACGACGTCCTTCATCTCGTCCTTGTTCTTGCCCTCGCCGTCGTCGGTGAGGAGGATCCAGCCCTCGGAGGCGTCGGTCTCGCCGGGCTCGCGCTGGAGGAACTCGATCTGCCCGCCGCGGACGCGGTAGGCGAGCCAGTAGTCCTGGCGGGCCATGGCGCGGATAAGTTCGGGCGCGTAGCCGCCGGTGATGGCAAGGCCCTCGGCGTGGCCGAGGCGCAGGGAGATCTGCTTCTCGTTCACGCGGGCGTTGCCGATGTCGAAATCCTGAAGCGTGCCGACGCCGCCGAGACGCCCGTCGCTCTTGAAGTAGATCTCGGGGCTGACGAAGGGGAGGAAGGCGGCGCCGCCCTCGGCGCGGTCGATCCAGAAGACGACGCGTTGGCCGCGGGCCATGGCGCGCTCGACCTGGGGGGTCATCTCTTCGATGCGGGCGGCGAAGAGGCCGTCGAACCCGCCGCGCGAGGTGGCGTCCATCTCGATGATGATGACGTCGGGCGACGCGGAGACGGCCTGTTCGAAGGCCTTGGTGAAGGGCGTGTTGGTGATGTCGCGGCCGAAGTCGCCTTCAAGGGTGAAGGTGTAGACGCGCGGCGCGCCCTCCCGGACTTCACGCTTCTCTTCGGTGGACTTCTTGTTGGAGGAGCCGGGCTTGTTCGTCGTCGTGGCCGGGGCGTCGCCCTCGGATTCGATGTCGTGCTCGATGCTGAGCACGTCGGCCTTCTGGTAGGTCGTGACGGTGCTGATGCCCGCGACGACGATGCGCATACGGATCGTCGTCTCGGTTTCTTCCAAGATCTGGCCGGTCAGTTCACGGCCGTTGCGGAAGACCACCTTGTCGTAGGTGTTGTCGTCGGAGAGGGCCGCGGCCATCGCGGCGTCCTGCGCAAACGCGAGGGCGGGGACGGCGGACACGAAGAGTCCGGCTGCGGCGGCGACGCCGAGCAACCACGTCGCGGGCTTAACCAAGGGGCTACGGGCGTGCATCGCGGGGCTCCTCCTGTCGGCGGTCATCACAAGCGGTCGGCCGACGACAAGGGTTCGGTCGGCAAAAAACGGCTCCAATCGGCCTCGAACGCGGTCGCGGGGGCGGGCGGACGGCGACTGAACAAGTATACGGGTAGGCCCTCGAGCGGTTCAGGACGCCCGTCAAAGACGCCCGCGCTCGTCCGCGGATCTCCTGCCTCCTTTCAACGCATCGGCCCGCCTGGGTGTTCCGGGGATGTTCCGGGTCCGTCAGGGGCGTTCCCGCAGGGCACGCTCCGCCTCGGCGAGGGCGTCCTTGGTTGTGTCGACGCGGCACTCGAGTTGCGCGTCGTAGGCGGCGTCAAGGGCCGCCTTGAACCCCGGCCCGGGGGTGTGGCCCGCCGCAACCAGGTCGTCGCCCGTCACCAGGGGCTCGGGGGCGAGCCCCGACGGCGTGGCGGCCAGTTCCGTCACGTCGGCCAGCACCGACGCCGCGAGCCCGTGATCGCGGGCGGCGACGATCGCCAGCGCGTCGGCGAAGCGCGGGCGCGACGCCAGGCGTTTGCGCGTCGCCACGCCGTGCGCGCCCCACGCGTCGCTGATCGCCGAGACGAGGCGGAGGATCGAGACGAAGTCGTCCCGTTCGTCGTTCGAGAGGCACAGCGCGGTGCGCACACGCAAGGGCGCTTCGCGGATGGCCTTGGCGAGGGCGCCCGCGTCGAGCCCCTCTTCGGAGGGGTGGGCGCGGTCGATTTCCCACGCCGCGAGGGCGCAGGCGAAGGGCGCGTTCTCGGACAGTCCCTCAAGGCCGGGGCGGGCGCGGTGGTCGGTGTCGGCGTCGAGGGTCGGGGCGTCGAGGCGCAGCCGCTCGAGCAGATCGATGGCTGTGGATCGCGCCGGGTGGGCGAGCATGCGCCGAAGTTCATCGCCGATGCGCTCGCGCGAGACGCCAGCGAGTTGCGTCGCGTGCCGCGCAATGGCCTCCGCGGTGGAGGGCTCGATGGTGAACCCCAGACGGGCCGCCAGGCGCACCGCCCGGAGCGCGCGCAGATGGTCCTCGGCGAGCCGGGCGTCCGGGTCGCCGACGGCGCGGAGTTGCTTCGCGTCGAGGTCGGCCAGCCCGTGCACGAAGTCGATCACCGCTCCGCGCTCGCCCCCGGTTGTGTCGAGCGGGTCGAGGAAGAGCGCGTTGACGGTGTAATCGCGGCGCTGCGCGTCGGCGCGGGCGTCGCTGAAGCGCACCTCGTCGGGGCGTCGGTTGTCGGTGTAGCCGGACTCCTCACGGAACGTGGCGACCTCGACGACGGGGCCGTCGGGCGCAGGGTCGCGCACGAGCATGACGCCGAAGGAGACGCCCACCTCGTTCACACGTTTGAAGAGGGGGCGCACCTCGTCGGGCGTGGCGCTGGTCGCGACGTCGTAATCCTTGGGGTGCAGGCCCAGGAGTTCGTCCCGGACGCACCCGCCCGGGAAATACGCAACGTGCCCCGCGTCCCCCAG
>JBQLZI010000144.1:0-6733 GCA_052168195.1 Phycisphaerales bacterium | reverse complement strand
CAAGCGGACGGTTGCCGTGCGCTTGTGCTCGAGCCGCTGCTCGACCGCCTGCGCGACGAACTCACGACGGCCGAGCAGGCCGCGAGCCGCCCGAGCGACGACGCGCAGCACGCGGTGGCGTGAAAGAAAAGGGCCGAGCGTGCGCTCGACCCGTGTCACACGATTGACGGTTTGTCTCGGCGATGGGCGTACCGCCCTCACCCGGTTCGCCTCTGGCGAACCAACCTCCTCCACGGGGAGAGGGTGCGGACGCTTACACCATCGCCTTGCCGGCGTGGGCCTTCGCGAACGATTCCATGAACGAGACGAGCGCGGTCACGCCCTCGGGCGGGAAGGCGTTGTAGATCGAGGCGCGCATGCCGCCCGTGTTGCGGTGGCCCTTCAGCCCGTCCATGCCCTTGGCCTGCGCCTCCTTGATGAACCGCTTGTCGAGGTCCTCGGTGGGCAGGCGGAATGTCACGTTCATGAACGAGCGCGACGCCTTCTCCGCGTGGGGGATGAAGAAGTCCTGCGAGTCGAGGTAGTCGTAGAGCGGCTTGGCCTTGGCCTCGTTGCGCTTCTGCATCGCCTCGGCGCCGCCCATCTCCTTCACCCAGCGCAGCACCTCGCCCACAGCGTAGATCGGGAACACCGGGGGCGTGTTCGGGCGGCTGTCGTTGTCCGCGAACGCGCGGTACTGCAGCAGCAGCGGCAGGTCCTCGGGCCCGGTCTCGAGGAAGTCCTTGCGCGCGATGACGATCGTCGTGCCCGACGGGCCGAGGTTCTTCTGCGCGCCCGCGTAGATCAGGTGGAACTTCGAGACGTCGACCGGCCGCGAGAGGATGTCGCTCGACATGTCGCAGATCACCGGCACGCCCGCGGGCGACTCGGGCATCCGGTGCCATTCCGTGCCGTAGATCGTGTTGTTCGAGCAGTAGTGCATGTACGCGGCGTCTTTGGTGAACGACAGCGCGTCCTTGCCCGGGATGTAGGAGTGGTTCTTGTCTTCGGACGAGCCGGCGACGTGGACGTTGCCCAGAACCTGGGCTTCCTTGATCGCCTTGTTCGCCCACACGCCCGTGTCGATGTAGTCGGCGGTTTTCCCCTTGGGGAGGAAGTTCATGGGGATCATGTGGAACTGCGTGCTGGCGCCGCCGGTCAGGAACATCGTCGCGTAGTTGTCGGGGATGTTCAGCAGTTCGCGGAGCATCGCCTGGGTGTCGTCGAAGATCTTGTCAACGGCGGGGCCGCGGTGGGAATGCTCGCAGATGCCGATGCCGGTCTGGTGGATGTCCCACAGGTCGGCCTGGATGCGCTTCACCACCTTCTCGTCCATGACGCCTGGGCCTGCGGAGAAGTTGAAGGTCTTGCGTTCGGGCATGGCGGGTCTCCTCGAATCCTCGGTGAAAGGCGGGCGTCAGACGGCGGCGGGCTTGGGCTCGGGCGCGTTCACGGCGTTGGGCGGGGTTCCGGTCTTGCCGAACTCCTTGACGATGCGCACGGTCTCGGCGGCGATGGCTTCCTGGGCCTGATCGGTCGACGCGCCCACGTGGTGAGTGCCGAACACGCCGGGCTGCTTGAGCAGGTCGTTCGTGAACTCGCCCGTCGCGCTGCCGGGCTCGTTCTCGTAGACGTCCAGCCCGCAGCGCACGCCCTTGGACTTTACGGCGTCGAGCAGGGCCGCCTCGTCGACCACGCTGCCGCGGCTGGTGTTGACGAAGATCGCGCCGGGCCTGAGGGCCGCGCAGAACTTCGCGTTGACCAGGTGCTTCGTGTCGGCGTTGGCGGCGATGTTCACGCTCACGACGTCGCTCTGCTCGGCGACGTCAACGGGCGAGTTCGCGCGCGTCACGCCGAGTTCCTTCGCGCCCTCGTCGGTCAGCGACCGCGACCACGCGACGACGCGCATCCCAAACGCCTGCGCGATCTTCACGACTTCCTTGCCGATCGAGCCCAGACCGACGACGCCAAGCGTGCGTCCGCGAAGGCCGGGCGCCTTGCTGAATTCCTTCTTGTTCCACTTCCCGTCGCGGAGTTGCGCGACCTGATCGGGCACGCGGCGGTCGGCGGAGAGGATCAGCGCCCAGGTGAGTTCCGCGACGGCGGAGGAGTTCATGCCCGGGCAGTTGGCGACGTACACGCCGCGGGATGTGGCCGCGTCGAGATCGATGGTGTCGACGCCCGCGCCGGCGCGGATGACCAGCCGCAGCGAGGCGCCGCGCTCGAAGGCGGGGGCCTTGACCTTGGTGGAGCGCACGACGAGGACGTCCGGGTCGTGCTCGGCGAGCAGGTCGGGGAGGGTGTCTGCGGAGGCGTCGGGGTTGAAGACGACCTCGACGCCCAGCGCCTTGAGGCCGTCCAGACCGGACTGCTCGAACTTGTCTGCGATCAGCGCCTTCATCGCGGCCACGCTCCCTTGTCGGCTCGGGGTTGGTCGGATCGGCGCGTGCGGGCCGCGCCGGTTCACTCAAGCATATGAGCCAGCAGGCCGGGGCGGATTTTCGGCTCGAAACAGGTGCTCTTGGGGGGCATGGTCATGCCCGCGTCGGCGACGGCGGCCATCTGGGCGAACGTGGCGGGTTCGAGCACGAAGGCCACGGCGCCCTGCCCGCGCTCGAGCATCCCCTCGACCTCTTCCACCCCCGCGGAGCCCGCGATGGTCTCGAGGCGCGGGTCGGAGCGCGGGTCGCGGACGCCGAGGATCGGGTCGAGCACGAGGTCGTTGAGCAGCGCGACGTCGAGTTGGCGGACCGGGTCGTCGCGGTCGATGAGGTCCGGGCGGAAGGTCGCGCGGCGCCAGCCCTTCGGGCCCGAGTCGCTCGCGAAGCGGAGGAGCACCGAGCCGCGGCGTCCGGCTTCGACCGACGGGACGCTCTCGATGCTCGCGACCGACGCCAGCGCGTCGAGAAACGCCTCCGGGGTCAGCCCGTTAAGGTCGGTCACCACCCGGTGGAACGGGAAGATGCGCAGTTCGTCGGTGGGGAAGAGGGCGGCGAGGTACCGGTCGAACTCGTGCGCGCCGCGAGCGGTGATGCCCCGTTCCTCGCGGATTTTCTCGCTGACGCGCGAGGCGGCGGCGGAGCGGTGGTGCCCGTCGGCGATGTAGAGCGCCGCGTGGCGCGAAAGCATCGCGACGAAGGGCGTTTCGTCGTCGACGCGCCAGACCTGGTGGCGGATCGCGTCCTCGAACTCGTACAGCGGCGGGCCCTGCGTCTCGCGCTCCAGCATCCCGGAGATGAGCGGGTCGGACTGGAACGCGAGCAGCACGGGCGCCGTGTGCGCGTTCACCGCGGTCAGGAACGCCACGTGCGCATCTTCTTTGGCGGCTCGGGTTTTCTCGTGCTTCTTGATGCGCCCCTCGTCGTAGTCCTGCAGGGAGACGCAGCAGATCAGCCCGGTCTGGGTGTGCTCGACGCCTCCCACAATTCCCGACTGGCGGTAGACGAACACCCGCGGGCGGTCGCCCTCGATGAACACGCCCTGATCGAGGAACTTCTTCCACGCCCGGGCGGCCTGCTCAGGCACCCGCGGGTCCGGGTTGGCCAGCGGCGGCTCGACGTCGATTTCCGCGTGGCAGACGTGCAAAAACGACAGCGGATTGCCCTCGGCGGCGGCCAGCGCCTCGTCCCGGGTTTCCACGTCGCGCTTCAGACCAACCACGCGCGCGACAAGGTCGGACGCGGGGCGGATGGCGACAAACGGGTGGATCTGGGGCATCGGGCGGGTGGTCCAGAGGGTCGCGGGGGGCTCGCGGGCGGCGAGAGCGTATCGGGCCCGCCCCCGCGCCGCCGAACCCAGGCGGCCGAATCGGGTTCTCGGTCCTTGCCGGGCCCTCGTCGCGGAGCATCATCCGGGCAGGACATCGACAGCCCCGGAACCGTGGAACCCGGGGCCGGGCGGCGCGTCGCAGTCCAGATCGACTTCGAGTTCTTCGAGAGGAGACTGTGCGTGATGAGTGGGTTCACTTCTTCCAAACGTGCCCGCGGCGCGGGCGTCCTGTGGCGGATGGCTCTCGTCGGAGCGTTCGCCGCCGCATCCCCCGCCCTGGCCCAACTCGGCGGCGGGAAGCAGCCCGACCAGCCGGCCACCCAGCCCCGGACCGTGACGCAGGACGGCATCCGCGTTGCGCCCCAGCAGACCAGCCCCAACGCCGAGCCGATCCGCCGCTCGCCCCCGCCGCTTTCCGCGAGCCCTGAGCGCATCGATCTTGGCGTGATGAAGCCGGGCATGAAAAGGGCGGGCAGCGTCACCATCACGAACAACGGCGACGAGACCATCGAGATCGCGCGCGTGAACTCGTCGTGCTCGTGCACCGTGGCCGACCTGCCCAAGGACACGCTCGCGCCCGGCGAATCCGTCGAACTCAGCGCAACGCTCGAGTCGGGCAACTACATCGGCGACATGCAGCGGCAGGTCCGCGTGTACGCGAAGGGCTACGCCGCGCCGTACGAGATCTGGGTCGTCGCCGATATCTCCTACGACGTCAAGGCCGACCCCGTGTACATCGGCGCCTTCCAGGGCGACACGGGCGAAGTGAAGGTCACCGAGGTCAACGGGAAGCCGTTCAAGATCCTCTCGGTCAACAGCGAGAAGCCCACCTTCAAGGATTACACCCCCGACTCGGGCGAACTCATGAGCGAGTACACGCTCGTGTGGTCGACCAAGGGCGTTGATCCCAAGGACCTCCCGCGCTGGTGGGTGATCGAGACCGACCACCCGACCGCGCCCGTCGTCGACCTCCGCATGCTCCACCCCGCGGTGCTGCCCAAGGTTGATCCGCGCCGCGCGTGGCAACTCGGCGACGACCGCGCCCTCATCGGCTACCTCGAGCCGGGCGAGTCGACCAAGCTCACGCTCGAGATCAAGGAGCGCCGCCGCGCCCAGGAGGAACTCCCCCTCCCCGAGGTCGCGACAACCCGCGACGACATGACCGTCGAGGTCGCGTCGCTCGAGAAAACCCCCGACGGCTACGCGCTCGAACTCACGCTGACCGCGAAGAACGGCGGCGCGGGCAAGACGCTCATCGCCGAGCCCATCTCCATCAAGTGGCGCGACAGCGAGGAGACCTACTGGGTCTTCGGTCGCCTCACCAAGCAGCCGGGCGGCGAGCACGCCCGCGCCGATTGATCGGAGACACACCCCACTCAGCACACGCCGGCGTTGCGGGACACCCGACGCCGGCGTTTTTCTTCCATCGACCGCACCCCCGACGACGAGCCAGCGATGACCGACGCGCGCACGCAGCACCGCCCCGGGCCCAGCCAGTTCCAGAAAGCGTCGAGCGCGATCGCCGCCCTCGCCGTTGCCGCGTTCCTCGGGCTGGGGGTCTACGGCAAACTGCTCACGACCAAGCCGGTCGATCAGATCGAGCCGATACCGGGCGAATACCAGGCGATCGCGGAGGCCGTGATCGCGCTCGCGCTCATCGCGCTGCACCGCTGGGGCGTGATGTGGGCGTTCATCGCGTTTATGTTCAGCGCGTTCACGGGCGTCACGCTCCATCGGCTCCTGATCGGCGCCGAATCGTGCGGCTGCTTCGGCGGGCTGAAGATCCCGCCCGCCGTCACGCTCTCGCTCGACGCCGCGATCGTGTTCATGAGCGCGTGGCTCGCGCGGGCATGGGGACTGCGCCCGTGGGGGTTCGCGTTCGTGCTCTCGCTCGCGCCCACGCTGATCGTCTCGGGCGCTGTCTACAGCAAGCACGCGACGCCCGACGCCGAGGCAAACGAGTTCGACGAAGTGTTCGCGGAACCCCCGGCGCCGACGTCGCGCCCCGCGGAAACCGACGCGCCGTCCGCGGAGCCGGCCGAGCCCGCGACCGCGCCGTCGCTCGGCGACGCGGTGCAGACCGGGAAGATCACCGCGCGCGATGCGCTGCTGCGCCTGCCCGCCGCGTTCGATCGCGGCGCGTTCGAGGGCGCGTCCGCCCCCGCGTGGATGGACGACCTGCGCATTGCGGCCGACCCGAACGCCGAACTGCCCTGGCTGATCTACGTGTACAACCGCAACTGCGAGATCTGCCAGGAGCACCTCCCGGAGTGGAACGACGCGCGGCAGATCTACGAGGAGGACCTCGCGAATAACGCCGCCGCGATGGGCGTGCTGCTCATCGAGTGGGAGGACCTCATCGCGTTCAAGATCCCGACGTACACATGGGGCGCCCAGACGCCGATCACGCTCCTCGTGAACGATGGCAAGATCGTTCGTGACTGGCGCGGCGAGACCCAGCCCATGATCGTGGAGATGTACTTCACCACGCAGGACGCCGGACTTGACACGGCCGTCGAGCAGGCGATCCCACCCACGAACTGACCGCGTGCTTGGCTTTCGGGAATTCCCTTGGCGAGGCCCTACGGCCTTTCATGCTAGTGATTACTAGCAGAATGGCAGGTATCTGCTACCTTCGTGTCTGATCGTTATTCGGCGTCAGGTAAGCGGCACGGCGCGGGCTCGACCGGGCAGCGGGTGCCCGCACTCAGGGCAGACCGGCGACCGATCCCGCGTGAGCCCTCGCAGGTCGTAGCCGCAGTCCGCGCACCGCCATCGCGGGGAGGAATCCCGGTCCGGGCCGCTGTCCTCGCGGATCCTCGCCGCCCAGAGCGCCCCCGCGTACACCGCGAGGATGAGCATCGACCACGCGACCGGGCCCAGGAATGCCGCCGTGGCGCCGCCGACGATGCCGACCACCCCGTAGATCCGCGGCAGGGTCCGCCGCCAATCCCCGCCTCGAAACGCCGCGAACGCCAAGCCGGTG
>JBQLZI010000143.1:0-6759 GCA_052168195.1 Phycisphaerales bacterium | reverse complement strand
ATATGCACCAGGACGATGCGCACCTTGGCGTTCTCGATGCGTCGGCGGCGCTTGGCGACGTCGGCGAGGGCCTCGCGGCAGAAGGTGCAGCCGGCGTGGCGGAGGAACACGAGGAGCAGGCCCGCGTGGCCGTCGTCGGTGCGCGAGTGGGCGAGGAGCGTGCGGCCGCCGTTGCCCTTGGTCATCGCCAGGGCGTCGGTGAG
The DNA here is from genome assembly GCA_052168195.1 of Phycisphaerales bacterium. Taxonomy (GTDB): domain Bacteria; phylum Planctomycetota; class Phycisphaerae; order Phycisphaerales; family UBA1924; genus JAHBXC01. The sequence goes on along the minus strand of JBQLZI010000143.1, from coordinate 6,556 downwards.
CGAGAAATGGTCGTGTTCGGCGCGCATCAGGACAGTTCTAGGCGGTTTGGGCGGCGGTGTTCGCGCCAGGCGGCGTGGAGGATCAGGCCGAACGGCGCCCACCAGATGAGGTCGTTGGTGAGGATCGTCCAACCGAAGGCCCAGGGAAAGGCCCCCTGCGAGGCGAAGTAGACGAACCCGATGGGTCCGAAAATCTTGCCCAGCAGTCCCACGAGGGTGATGGGCCAGTGTCTGAGGGGGTCGCGGGCGGCGCAGAGATACCCGACGCCGAAGACGCCGATGACCATGCCGAGGCACTGCCAGATGGGAATCCAGAGCGTGAAATCGTCGGGATACGCGATGCCGAGGGCGTCGAACCCGGCGGTGGGGAAGAGGAGCACGCCCGCGCCCCACGCGAGGTTGTAGACCCCGGCGAGGGTGAGCGCGATGCGCATCCAGCGCGGCGAGAGGCGAGAGGTGGTCACGCGGCTGGGTTCGCGGTGCGGCCCAGCGCGGGCGCACGAAAAACGCCCTCGCAAGGGCGTTTCATGAAGCGACAGGCCGTTCCAGATCACCCGACGACGAGGTCTGCGTCGACGCGCACGGGCCTGCTGATGTTGAAGAAGTTGGGGGAGGTCTTCATCACCTGCTGGTGGATGCGTTCGAACTGCTCGGCGGTTCCCGAGCCCTTGATGCGCACCGTGGTCCGGATGGACTCGTACCCGGGGATCACCCGGTCATCGAGACCGAGGAAGCCGCGCAGGTCGAGGTCGCCCGCGCACTCGATCTCGAGCGATTCGAGTTCGATGCCCTCGAGCGCGCAGAGGGCGGCGTAGCCGACCGTCATGCACGCGTTGATGCCCGCCATGAGCACTTCCTGGGGGTTGGGGGCGGAGTCCTGGCCGCAGAGCTGGTTGGGCTCGTCGGTATGGATGACGTAGCCGCGGGGGTGCGTCTGGCCGGCGATGGTCCAGTCGTCGACGCGGGTGCATGTCTTCGTGCCGCCCTGCCAGCGGGTGGCGACGCGGAAGCCGCAGGCGCCTTCGCGGGGGTTGGCGGCGACGGCGTCGACAAAGCCGCGGAGGGCGTCGGTGTCGATGCCGTTGACGAGGGGGCTGGTGAGGGTGGCGGTCATGGGGTCCATCTCCTGGTGGTGTGCGGACCCGCGGCGGGACGTCCGTCGCGGGAACAGACAAGCGTTCCCGCGAGAAGGGGCCCCGACGGTTGACTCCAAGCCCATATCTTGTTGACTTGTGGTCAAGATCCGGGCGGGACGGAGATTCGTCGCGATGGCGAAAGACACCCGAGAGCGGCTGATCCGCGTGGCGCACGACCTGTTCTACGAGCACGGCTTCCACGCGATCGGGCTGGAGCGCATCATCGACGAGGTGGGCGTCACCAAGACGACGTTCTACAACCACTTCGAGAGCAAGGACGCGATTATCGTCGAGGCGCTGCGCTGGCACGACCGGTGGTGGAAGGACGAGTTCTCGCGCCTGCTGCGCAAGCACGGCGGGGACTCTCCCCGCGCGCGGCTGTGCGCGATCTTCGACGCGATCGCCGAAGCGATGCGCGAGCCGGGGTACAAGGGGTGCATCTTCATCAACGTCGCGGTGCAGTTCCCGGCGTGCGCCGATCCGGCGCACATCGAGGCGGCGGCCCACAAGCGGTCGATGCAGGGCGTGATCGAGGAACTCGCCGCGTTCGCGGGCGCCGCCAAACCTCGCGCCCTCGCGGAGGAACTCTCGCTCGTGATGGAGGGGGCGTACGTCAGCGAGCAGGTGCTCGACGATCCCCGGTGCGCCGACATCGGCAGGCGTCTCGCGGAGATGATCATCGAGCGTCATCTGCCGTCGCGGTGAACCGCGGCGCGGCTCGCGGCGTCGTAGGGTGATCGGAGAAGGGAGCCAGCGATGATCACGCGTTCGATCGGCAAGGTGTTCCGGGGCAAGGCGACCCCCTTTCAGATCGTGGCCGCCTGCGTGCTGGGCGGGGCGATCGGGTTCCTGCCCTCCTTCTGGACGGCGCCCGGGCTGACGGTCTTCTTGCTGCTGACGCTTGTGATCCTCAACGCGAACCTTGGCGTCGCGGGCCTTGTCGGCATCGCAGCGAAACTGCTCGGTCTCGCGATGGTCCCGGTGAGTTTCGAGGTCGGGCGGTTCCTGCTCGACGGCCCCACCAGCGGCCTGTTCAAGGGGATCGTGAACGCGCCCGTGCTCGCGCTGTTCGGGTTCGAGTTCTACGCGACCGCCGGCGGGTTTGTGCTCGGCGCGCTGTTCGGCGCGGTCTGCGGCGTCGTGCTCACGATCGCGGTGCAGCGCTTCCGGCGCAGGATGGCCACGCTCGAGGAGGGCAGCGAGCGGTACAAGAAGTACGCCGAGAAGTGGTGGGTGAAGGGGCTGGCGTTCGTGTTCGTGGGCGGCGGGCACGGCAAGAAGACGTACGCGCAACTTGCGGAGAAGAAGGTCGGCAATCCGATTCGGCCTATCGGCGTCGTGTTCGCGCTGCTCGTGGTCGGGCTGCTCTTCGTGGCGCAGCAGTTCCTCGCCGGTCCGATCGTGACGTGGGCGGCGCAGAAAGGCCTTGAGAAGGCCAACGGCGCGACGGTCGATCTCGACAACGCGGCGATCGATCTTGCCGCGGGATCGATGACGCTCGAAGGACTCGCGCTCGCGGACGCGAACGATCTGAACGAAGACCTGCTGCGCGCCTCGCGGGTCGAGGCGGCCATCAGCGCACGCGACCTGCTGCGCAAGCGTCTCGCGTTCGATTCCATCACCGTGATCGACGGGCGCAGCGGCATGCAGCGCGACATCCCGGGCCGGCGCATCGGTCGCTGGCCCGACCCGCCCCCGGCGCCCGACGACGCGCCGAAGACCATCGACGACTACATCAGGCAGGCCGAGCAATGGAAGGAGCGCCTCAGCCAGGCCAAACGCTGGGTCGAGAAGGCCAGCGGCCCACGCAGAGACCCGGAGGCGGAAACGAAAGAGACGCTCGAAGAGCGGCTGCGCCGACGCGTGCGCGAACTCGGCTACGCGCGCGTCAAGGCGGAGGGGTTGATCGAGGGCGCGCCGGTGCTGCTGATCCGCGAGATCGTGGCCGACGGCGTCGTCGTGGAGGATCTGGACGGGCGCGTGCTCGACGTGCGCGCGGAGAACGTCTCCACGCAACCGTGGCTGTCGGGCCCGCCGCGGGCGCGCGTGTCGTCACGCGACGGCGACCTGCTCGTGAACCTCGGCGTCGGGGACGCGAGCGCCCCCGAGTCCTCGGAGCCCGTCGCCGCGTCGCCGCTGCGCGTCGTGTTGAAGAACATCCCGGGCGACGAGGTCGGCGAGGCCCTGAAGTTCGTGGGCGAGCCCCCGGTGCGCGGCGGGACGATCGATCTCGACGCGGACGGGACGATGCTGTCGGGCGTGATCGACCTGCCCGTGCGCGTGACGGTGAAGGACGCGACGCTTGCGCTGCCGAACGTCGGGAGCGAGAAGGTTTCGTCGCTCGTGCTGCCGCTCGCGCTGCGCGGGCCGCTCGACAATCCGGGCGTGTACCTGAGCGATCAGGCGCTGGCCGACGCGCTGGTGCAGGCGGGCGCGGCCCGGCTCGCGGGCGAGGTGCGCGGCAAGGCCGACGAAGCCCTTGAGCGGGCGACCGGCAAACTCACCGACAAACTCGGCGAGGAAGCCGGCAAGGGGCTCGGCGATGCGGCGAAGGGCGCGCTCGACGAGTTCTTCGGCGGCGGCAAGAAGAAGGACCCGCCCAAGCAGGACGAGACGCCGGACTGATCGGATCGGTCAGCGCGAGGACGCGCCCCCGGGGCCACCGGGCCTGGTCACCGGCTCGGGTCGCTGCGTGATGGGGTCCGCGGGCTTGGTGTACGCGCGCACGATCTTGGGCGGATTGACCGGGCGCTGGCCCTGCACGGGCGACTGTTCGAGAGCCATGATCGCGTCAGCGCCGTCGATCGCTTCGCCGAACCCGGTGTAGCGTTTGTCGAGATAGGACGTGCCTTCCCGCGAGAGCGCGATGAAGAACTGCGAGCCGTTGGAGTTCGGGTCGCCCGAGCGCGCCATCGAGAGCACGCCGAAGGTGTGAGGCAGGTCGCTCTGCTCGAGGTCGATCATGTAGCCAGGACCGCCGGCGCCCTGGCCGGTCGGGTCGCCCGCCTGCACGACGAAGGGGTGGCCGCGTGACGTCATCGGCACGATGCGGTGGAAGATGACGTCGGTGTAGTAGCCGCCCTCGGCGAGGTGCAGGAAGTTGAAGGCGGTGTTGGGGGCTTCGTCCGGGCGCATGGCGAGCGTGATGTCGCCTTCGGAGGTTTCCAGCACGACGTATTTGTCGACGTACGCGCGCAGCCCGGAGTAGACGGGGCCGGGCTGCTCCTGCCAGTTCACGGTCGCGTCCGCCGCGTTCACGCTCGTCGCGTAGGGCGGGGAGACCAGCGGCTGGAGCACAACCGGCGCGCCGACGGCCTCGTCGCCCACGAACAGTTGCGCGTAGAGCAGCGTGGGGCTCGACGTCGTCCACAGCACGGGGAAGAGCCCCGCGAGGTCGACGCGCCCCGCCTCGGCATCAGCGGTTTCGACGGCCTGCTCGGCGCCGAACTGGAACAGGCGGATCTGGACCTCGCCCCCGTCGCCCGCGGGCACGTCGACGCTCATCGGGATCGCGCGGTTGATGCCGTAGTAGAGCCGGTCCGGCGTGAGTTGGGCCATGGCGGTTCCGGAGAGCAGGGCGATCGTGGCGGCGGCGGGCAGGAAGGTGGCGAGCGAGCGACTCATGATGGCAGGCGCCTCCGATGCGGGATCAGGGGAAGGTCCGTGGGGATCGTGAGAATAGCGGCGCTCGGCGTGGGCGAGCGTCGGTTAATCTGTCGTCTGAGGGGGAGCGGCGGTTCCCGCGAAGGGCGGGCCTGCCGGCGCGGCTTACCAGATGGGCTGGGGCATCGCGAAGCCGGCGTTCGAGCCGGGGTTGTCGACGGGACGCGGACGCCAGGGAAGCCCGGGGAAGTTGTTGTCGTCACCGTCTTCCAGGATGAACCATGCGCGGGCGACGGCCTCGGAATCGGCCTCGGAATCGCTCTCGACTTCGGGGAGGGCCTGCGCGATGAGGCCATTCTCGTCCGGCACCCACTCGACGGACATGTCGACGCGGGCGACGTTGGAGCCGACCTGATGGTTGTAGTCGAGGGTGGTGCGCATGCCGTCGGCGATGAGCGCCATCGACTTCGGCAGTTGGTTCAGGTACTGCGGGCCGGTGAGCGCACGGAAGTGGTAGTTGCCGACGATCGCAACGTTGCTCGAGAGCCAGGCGGCCTCGTAATCCGAATAGCTGTGGTGGCCGCGGTGGCTGGGGCAGTAGAACAGCGACGGCGTGCGGAGATACTCCTCAGCGTAGAGCCAGCCGAGGCCCTCCCAGTCGCCGAAGCCCTTGCCGGCATTCAGCGTGTTCATCGCTTCAGGGCGGAAGGTGTCGGGGGTGTCGCCCGACGCGAACTCGCTTTCGGGGATGAGCCCGAGGTGATCTTCCGAATACATCGCAACCGACAGGGCCATCTGTCGTACATTGGACCTGCACGCGACGCGGCGCGACGCTTCGGTCGCGTGCGCCAGCACCGGGAGCATGATCGCCATCAGGATGGAGATCACCACGACCGAGACCAGCAGGTCGAAGATCGAAAATGCGCGCGCACAGCGTCCTCGGCCGGCGGCGGTGGGTTGTTGCAAGCGTCCGATCATCAAGACGCGCCTCCACTTGGGTTCAGGCTTCACGGCCTGTATTTACCCAACAGTAACTCTACCCAGATTTGTTCATCGGCACAACCCCTCTTTAGGGTGCTGTACACAGGATTTTTTGGGGGTTGTTCTCGGACATTTTTGGGGTATGTTTGAGATTGCTCAAGAAAGCCGATGCAGGGGGATCCCAACCCCTGAGGGTCGCGTAGAAGGAAAGGCGGGAGCGTGTCCCCGCAAGTAGGTGGGCAAGTGTTCGGACGCGTGAGTTCGCCGCGGGATCCATTCCGGATTCGCGTGTCGGATTCAGAGCGGCAGGACGGCTTGCCGCAGAACGGGTGCAGGTTTGGCGATGGCTGATCGGGCCGCACAACTCGACGCCGACTACGAACTGATGCAGCGCGTCAGTCTGGACGACGAGTCCGCCGTCAGCGAGCTGTACGACCGTTTCGGCCCGCTGGTGTACCGCATGGCGTACCAGATGATGCCCACGCGGGCGGACGCCGACGACGCCGTGCAGGAGGTCTTCGTCCGCCTGTGGAGGACCGCGGGCCGCTACGACCCGAAGCGCGCCGCGCTCGTCACCTGGGTGATGATGCTCTCGCGGCGCATCCTGGTCGATCGTCTGCGGCGCCAGAAAGCCCGGATCAAGGCGTCCACCATGAACGACGCCATCCCGCCCGAGGCCGGCGGCGAGGCGGTCGGAACAGGAATCGAACGCGACGAACGGTTCGCCGCGCTTATGAAGAAGATCGAACAATTGCCCGAATTGCAGCGGATCGTGGTCACCCGCTCGTACCTCGACGGTATGACCCTCCGGCAGATCGGCATCGAACTCAATAAAC
>JBQLZI010000142.1:0-6776 GCA_052168195.1 Phycisphaerales bacterium | reverse complement strand
CGCGGCTCCCGATGGTGGGGTGACGCTTGACGCGCCGGTCGTACTCGCCGACCTCGTCGCGCGGGAACGACGTTGCGCCCAGCGTGACGCCCTGGTAGATCTTCACGTCGTCGCCGATGACGGTGGTCTCGCCGATGACGACGCCCGTGCCGTGGTCGATGAAGAACGACTCGCCGATCCGCGCCCCGGGGTGGATGTCGATCCCGGTGCGCGAGTGGGCCTGCTCGCTGATCATCCGCGGCAGCAGGGGCACGCCCGCGCAGTACAGCGAGTGCGCCACCCGGTGCGCGAAGACCGCGTCGAGACCCGGGTAGCACAGGATGACCTCGTCGGGATGCGTCGCCGCCGGATCGCCCTCGTACGCCGCGCGCACGTCGAGCGCAAGCATGCGGCGGATCTCCGGCAGTTCGTCGAGCAGGCACGCGGCGGCCTTGCGCGCCTCGGCCGCGCAGTCGTGATGGCTCGCGCGCCGCTTGGGATCGATCCGCTCGACGTACCGCAGCGCCTTGGCGATCTGGTCCTCGAGGTGGGCGGTCGCCCGCGACAGCAGCGTGCCGAGGTGGTGCTCGAGGTCGCCCGCGCGGACGGAAAGGTCGTCGAAGTACCCCACGAACACGAGGCGGCGGAGCAGTTCGGCGAGTTCCCGGACGCTCTGGCGGCTCGGAGGGGGCGCGTCGGCCGCCGAGCCCATCGCCAGGTGGGCGACGCCAGCCTCGCGGCGGACCGAGGCCGCCAACCGCTCTACCTGCCCCTGAAGGTCGTCCGCGTTACGCATGGGGCGGAATCGTACGCCCGAGCGGCCCCCGCGATTCCGCCACGAGTTCGCCGTCCGTTCGCATCCCGGGCCCCGATTCGCCGATATGCTCTGTACCCCTGCGGGCGTGCTCAGGAGAGTCGCGCCGACCCGGCCGAAGCGCCGGCGGGGGATCGCGCCGACGCGCGGGCAGATGAGCAGGCGAACGGTTCGCCGCCCGCGATCGTCGGGTCTGGGCCGATGGTGGCCCGACAGGAATACGCACGCCCATGGGCGTTTCTTTCCAGCATGATGTCGCGGGGGCCGGGGGCGCCGGGGGTGAATCCTCGGACATCGGCGACCCCTCCTCGCCCGAAGTTCCCCGAAGCAGGCCCCGCCGCCGTGCGGGGCGCCCTTCGCTGATCGCTGACCGCGCGGTGCGCCGCTTCGAAGGCGGGCGCACATGCTGATCGTGCTGATCCTCTCGGTCACCCTGAGCCTCGCCGGCTCGTTCATGTGCTCGCTGTGCGAGGCGGCCCTCTACACCGTGACCGACGCGCAGGTCGGCGCGATGATCCAGCAGCGCAAGTGGGGCGCGCGGACGCTCGCGCGGATGCGCTCGAACATGGACCGCGCCGTGGCCGCGATTCTGACGGTCAACACGGTGGCCCACACGGTGGGCGCCTCGGTCGCGGGCGCCGCTGTCGGCGCGCTCACGGGCAGCACCGGCCTGGCGATCTTTTCCGCGATCTTCACCGTCGCGATCCTGATCATCACCGAGATCATCCCCAAGAGCATCGGCATCGCCCGGGCGGGCGCCGTCGCACCTAAGACCGCGTGGATCGTCGAGTTCATGATCTGGTCGATGTTCCCGCTCGTCATCGTGTCCGAGCGGCTCACGCGGCTGCTCAACCGCGGCGTGAAGCGCGAAGGCCCCTCGGAGCACGAGATCCTCTCGCTGACGCGGATGGCCGTGCGCCTCGGCTCGCTCCAGGCCCACGAGGCGGAACTGGTCTCGAACGCGCTCGAACTCGACGAGTACGAGGTCCGCGAGATCATGACGCCGCGGTCGGTCACGTTCGTGCTCCCCGATAAACTCCGCATTACCGACACCGACCAGCACGCCCAGCACTGGGTGCACTCGCGCTTGCCGGTGATCCGCGACGAGAACCCCAACGAGATCCTCGGCATCGTGCACCGGCGCGACGTCTTCGACGTGCTCGTCAGCGAGTCCCCAAAGGACAAGGACAAGCGCATCCAGGACATCATGCGCCCCGTCCGGTTCATCGGCGCCTCCGCGGGCGCGGACGAAGCCCTCCGCGAGTTCCTCGCGGGCCGTCAGCACATGTTCGTCGTCGTCGACGAGTACGGCACCTGGGTCGGCATCGTCACGCTGGAAGACGTGCTCGAAACGCTCCTCGGCCGCGAGATCGTCGGCGAGCACGACCCCGTCGCCGACATGCAGGACCTCGCGCGCCAGCAGGCCGCAGCGCGCGGCATCGACCTCGACGAGCCGGACGACGACGACGAGACCGCCGAGACCGAGGACTGGTCAGACCCCGCGCGCTGGGCCGAGGCCATGGAGCGCGAGGACCGCGAGGCCGAGCAGCGCAAGAAGGAAGAGCGCGAGGAGCGCAGGGGCGGCGGCGAGATCGAGGTCGAGTCGCGCAGCGACGACCCCGCCAACGAGCAACGCTGAGCGCACGAGAAAGGCCCGCCGGATCGCTCCGACGGGCCTGGTATTCGCTTCGCGGTGTGAACCGATCGCTCAGTTCATCGGCTCGAGGGTTTCCGGATCCTTCAGCGGGATCTCCGTCGAGCGGCCGTCGAAGAACTCGTCCATGGTCGCGCGTCCCTCAAGGTCGCCCGCCTTGATCTCGTCCCACTTGCCCACGATCAGGATCGCGAGGTTCTTGGGATCAAGGTGGCGCTTCGCGGCCTGCAGCGCATCCTCCGCGGAGACGGCGCGGATGTTGTCGCGGTACGTCTCCCAGTAGTCGCGGGCGCGGTTGGTGCGCTCGTCGCCGATGAAAACGTTCACGATCGCCTGGCGGCTCTCGAAGGTGCGGGGGAACGTCTCGATGAACTGGTTCTTCGCGACGTTGAGTTCCTCTTCGCTGATCGGCTCGGTGCGCACGCGCTCGAGTTCGTCAAAGACGATCTGCGCGGCGTAGGCGACGGTGCGGCTCTTGCTCTGGAAGCCCGCGCGCCACTCGCCCGGGTAGTAGTAGGGGGTGATGTTCGCCGATCCCGCGCTGTACGCGAGGCCCTCGTCCGAGCGGATGCGCTTGGTGAGCCGCGAGGTGAACCCGCCGCCGCCGAGCACGTCGTTGAGCACGAGCATGGGGAAGTAGTCGGGGTGGTCGCGGGTGATGCCGCGCTGCCCGATGAGGACGCGCCCCTGGGGGATGTCCTTCTCGACGAAGTAGACGCCCGGCTCGACCTGCGCGGTGGGCGCGGGCGGCTCGGGGTTGAGCGTGCCGCGGTCCATGTCGGCCGTGGCGCGCTCCAGGCGCTGGAGCATCGCGCTCTGCTCGAAGTCGCCCGACACGCCGATGATGAGGTTGGCGCGGTTGAAGACCTTGTCGTGGAAGTCGCGCATGTCCTGCACGGTCAGCGATTCGACCGACTGCTTCGTGGGCTGGCGCGCCTCGAAGTGGTCCTCGCCGTACATCAGCGCGTTCCACTCGCGGTTGCTGATCGAGGCGGGGTTGTCGTTGCGCTGCTTGAGGGCTTCGAGGACCTCGGCGCGGTAGATCTCGGTCTTGTCGCCGTCGAACCCGGGGTTCTTGAGCATGTCCATGAACAGCCCGAACGACTCGTCGAGGTTGCTAGACAACGAGTTCAGGTTGGCGCCCATGGACGTGCCGCCGGCGAAGACGCCAGCGTTGGCGGCGAGGAAGTCGAACTGCTCGTCCATCTCGCTTGCGGAGACGCTCTCCGTGCCGCCGCGACGCATCATCGACGCGGTCATCTGCGCGAGGCCCTCCTTGCCCTCGGGCACGAGGTACTCGCCGCCCTTGAACGAGAAGGTGATGTTGACGAGCGGGAGTTCGTTGCTGGGAGCAAGGTAGACCACCACGCCGTTGCTGAGTTCGTGGCGGTAGTCCTCGCGGTTGGGGGGATCGAACTTCAGCTCCCGGAAAACGATGTCTTCGGGACGCGTGGGCACGGCGTCCGCCTTCTTGGGGCGGTTGCTCTGCGCGAACGCCGGCGTCGCCAGCGTTCCGGCGAGGGTCGCGGCGAGCGCCGCCGCGAGCGTCATGGTCATCTTCTGTCGCATGTATCGGATCCTCTCAAAGAGGGATGGTCGTGATGAAGGGACAACGGCCGCCGCTTACTCGCCCTTGAGTTCGGCGATGCGGTTCTCGATCCAGTTCATCATGTAGTCGATGGCGGGCTTGAACTGCTCGGGCGCCTGGGCGGCTTGGCCCTGGACGGCGGCGTAGATCTGCTCGAGTTGCGCGACGTCCTGCACCTGCTCGAGTTGCGCCAGTTGCTGCTTCACCATCCCGCGCATCTGCGGATCAAGGGCGGCGAGCGCCGGGTCCTCGGGGGCCGCGCCCTCCTTGCGGGTGTAGAACCCGATCGCGCGGTTCTCTTTGGCGAAGTACTTCTCGATGACGCGCTGGATGTCGTCCGCGGTGACCTGCTGGAGCCGCGAGGGCGCCTCGTTGATGTAGCGCCAGTCGTCGAGCGCTTCGTAGTACCCGAGTTGGACCATGAGGAAGAAGTTGCTCTGGAGTTGGCGGAACTGATCGGCCACGATCTGGTTGCGCACCTTCTGCAGTTCGCGCTCCTCGACGGGGTTCTCGCGGAGGTCGGCGACGACCTCCTCCCACGACGCGAGCAGTTGCTCGGGCGTGGCGTCGCCCTTGGTCTCGGCCTGGAAGGCGAACGCGCTCGCGTACTTGCGGGCGTCGAGCTGCGCGAACGCGCTGCTCGCGATGCCCTCTTCCTCGACCATCTTCTTGTAGAGGCGCCCGGTGCGCCCGTTCAGGATCTCGCTCAGCACGCTGAGCGCGTAGGAATCCTCGTGCGCGAAGGGCGGGGTGTGGTACCAGACGCGGACCTGCGGCTGGCAGTCGCACTCGGCGAACATGCGCATCTCGGCCTTGCTCGGGATCTCGAGCGTCACGACCGGCGGCGGCTCGGGGCCGCGCTCCAGGCGCCCGAAGTACTCGCGGATGACCGGTTTGATCTCCGCGGGGTCGAAGTCGCCCACGATGACGCCCGTCAGGTTGTTGGGCGCGTAATACGTGGCGTAGTACTCCTGGGCCTGCTCGTAGGTGTACGAGTTGAGGTCGCTGGGCCAGCCGATGACGGGCCAGTTGTACGGGCTGCTCAGCCAGAACATCGACTCGAACTGCTCGTCGAACGGGCCGGTCGGCGTGCTCTCGGTGCGCAGGCGCCGCTCCTCGTGGACGACGTCGCGCTCGGAGTAGAACTCGCGGAAGACCGAGTCGTCGAGGCGGTCGCTCTCCATCCACGCCCAGAGTTCGAACTTATTGCTCGGGACGGTGATAAAGTAGAAGGTCAGGTCGTACGACGTAAAGGCGTTCATCGACGACGCACCCATGTCGGTGTAGACCTTGTCGAACTCGTCCTTCACGATGACGTCGCGGTGCTCCTCCATGAGCGTGCGGACGCGCTCGCGGAGTTCGGCCATCTCGCTGGTGTCGTTGGCCGCGTCCCACGGGTCGTCGATCTCGCCGCGGCGGAAGCGCTCGTACTGCTCGCCGAGGGTCAGATCGCGGAGTTTGGTGCGCGCCTCCTCGATCTCTTTCATGAACTCTGCGTCGGCCTGCGGGTCGCGCGTGCCGATGGTCTTCGTGCCCTTGAACATCATGTGCTCGAAGAAGTGGCTGATGCCCGTGATGCCGGGCCGCTCGTTCACCGAGCCGACGCGGGCCATCCAGCCCGCGGCGATGTTGTTGGGCTGATCCTGCCGGGGCACGAGCAGGAACTGCATCCCGTTGTCGAGGACGAACTCCTCGGCCTGAACCGACTGCGCCGACGCCGCCGAGGCGAGCAGCGCCGCCGCCGGCACGAGGGGCACGAGCATTCTGCGAACACGCATGGTGAAACACTCCGCTGGGCGCTGCGCAGGCGCCGCGCCCGTCTGAAGAGGAAGACTGGTCGTACGTCAGGACGATACCGCCGAGCCGGCCGCGCGGCGGCAGCGAATCGGCGAAGACCGGACAAAGCCCGATCGTCAGCGGCCGTAGACCGCGCCCACCCCGATGGTCTCGAGGATCGCGTCCTCAACCGTGTGCATGGCCGCGGCGCCGTCCTCGGTCGCGTCGTCGTAGCCGGGCACGCAGTGGAGCACGCCGTGGACGATGTACAGCAGCAGTTCGCGCTCGACGCCGTGCCCGCGCTGCCTGGCCTGGCGGGCGGCCTCGTCGACGCAGACCACCAGGTCGGCGTCGATGCGGCCGGCGCGTGACGCCTCCGGCTCACCGTCGAGCAGGTCGAACGTGAGCACGTCGGTCGTTTCGTCGATGTGCATCGTGCGCGCGTGCAGCTCGGCCATCTCGGCGTCGCGCACGACGCGCACGCGGACCTCGCCTTCGAGTGAGAACCTGCGCGCGGCCTCTTCGAGCGCGCGCCGACCCTGCCCGAGCAGCCACCCCTCGGCGTCGCCCGGTCCGAGGAGGTCGAGCCCGTCGATCTCCAGCGCGATCACGCCGGGATCCAGATCTTCTTGGACTGCACGATCTCGCACCACTCGGGGATGACGATCGGCTTGGGCGACTTCGCGTAGAACACGAAGCCGCGGTAGGCGGTGAGGTACTGATAGGTCGGGGTGAAGAACGACTTGTAGTCGGCCTGGATGACCAGCGGGTTCTCGCAGCGCGCGAGGATCTCCTGGAACGCGTCGAGCTCGACGCGCACGATGGCCCCGCTGGCCTTCACCGCGTTGGCGATGGCCGCCGCGGCGGCGGTGGCCGCGGTCGTTCCCGCCGTGGCGCCCGCGACGCTCATCAGCCCGGCATCTCGGGGTTGGCGCCGGAGAACTGCTCCTTCAACTGGTCGAACG
>JBQLZI010000141.1:0-6817 GCA_052168195.1 Phycisphaerales bacterium | reverse complement strand
GGTGATCGATTCGCTCCTCGACGATGACGCCGATTCCAAGGGGAGCGGCCGGTGAGCACCGTTGTGGGCGACCGCCTCCGCGCGCTGGGCCGGGCGCAGGGCTCGAAGCGGTTCAAGATCGTCGCGACGATCGTGATCCTCGTGCTCGCCGCGCTGGCGGCCGGCGCGTGGCTCGTGCTCGCGTACGCGCCCGACACCGCGGCGGCCGCCCAGCAGGCCGCGAGCGCCGCGACCGCGGATCAGGCCGCCGCCGTGCGCGCCGAGACGGGCGCGACGGCCATCCGTGACCTGCTCGGCGCGAGCAGCCCGGTTTTCGCGGTGCTGGGGCTGATCGTCGCCGCGGGCGCCGTGCTGCTCATCATCACGTGGCTCGGTGTGCTGCTGACGTACCTCGCGCTGGGGCTGATCGCGCTGGCGGTCGTAGCGCCGCTGTGGCTCATCCCGTCGGCGCGGGAGTTCGCGCTCGTGCTCGGGGGCGCGGTCGCGCTGACCGGTTCCTTCGCGGCCCTCCTCCAGGGGGTGCGGGCGCTGCTGAACTTCCGCACGCCGATCTGCGCCGTCGCGCAGACGGTGCTCGCCGAGGCCGTGCGGATGAAGATCAGCATCGTCTTCATCGTTATGCTGGTCTTCCTGCTCGCGGCGCTGCCGGCGTACCTCGACGCGTCCAGGCCCCTGCGCTACCGGGTGCAGACGTTCCTGCAGTGGGGAACCGCGGGGTCGTACTGGGTGCTGCTGCTGTTGACGCTCTTCTTCTCGATCGCGACCGTCGCGTTCGAGCAGCGCGACAAGGTCATCTGGCAGACGATGACCAAGCCGGTGCGCCCGATTCAGTACCTCGTGGGCAAGTGGCTGGGCGTGATCTCGCTCAACGCCGCGCTGCTCCTCGCCACCGCTTCGGGCGTCTTCCTGTTCACCGAATACCTGCGCAACCAGCCGGCCCAGGGCGAGGTCCGCGCCTATGTCGCCGCGGTGAACGAGGGGCCCGTCACCACCGACCGGCGCATTCTCGAGACTCAGGTGCTGGCCGCGCGCCGCGTCGTCGAACCCAACGTCGAGAACCTGCTCACCGACGAGCAGTACGAGCAACTTGTCGAGATGCAGATCGAGGAGTCCCTCCGACGCGATCCGGATCTGCGGGTCAGCAGCAGCGGGCGGAAGACGATCGAAGAAGAGGTCCGAGCCGCCGTCGAGCAGCAGTACCGCACGATCGCCCCTCTCGACTCCCGTGAGTTCGTCTTCCCGGATCTGGCGGAGGAGCGCGAGCGGGGCGACCCGCTGACGTTCCAGTTCCGCGTCAAGTCGGGCACGAACCTGCCTTCCGCGCTGTACGAGATCTCCTTCGTCGTCGGCGGCAGGTACTTCATGCCGCGTCAGACGGCCCTCGACGTCGCCCAGACCATGATGATCCCGCCCGACGCGATCGGCGAGGACGGCACGCTGGTCATCGAGATCATCAACGGCAACCCGCAGACGCAACTGACCAACGCGCGCTCGATCGTGTTCGAGCCGGGCACGCTCCAGATCCTCTCCAACGCGGGCACGTTCGAGGCGAACTACCTCCGCGTCGCGCTGGTGCTGTGGCTGAAACTCTGCTTCATCGCCGCCGTGGGCGTGGCGTGCGCGACGTTCCTGAGTTTCCCCGTGGCGTGCCTGACGGCGTTCGTCATCCTGTTCGCCGCCGAGAGTTCGGGATTCCTCATCGAGGCGCTCGACCAGTACTCGATGTACACGCTGGAGGGTGACCTCGACCTCTTCGCGGCCGTGATCCGCGTCGTGGCCGTCCCCATCACGTGGCTGTTCGGCTGGTACGGCGAACTGCGTCCGACGTCGGACCTGGTCGACGGCCGCCTGGTGCCTTGGACGACGCTCGCGACGAGCACGGTCGCGCTGGCCGGCAGTTCCGCGGCCATGCTGTTCGGGGGCTGGCTGATTTTCCGGAAGCGCGAACTCGGGACCTACTCGGGCAAGTAAGAGAACACGAGCGGGCGCCCGGGCGTCCCACGGAGCACAGGCGTGAACCCAGGACGACGCATCCAGTTGATCGCGGGCCTCGCGGCGGCGGGGGGCCTTGTCGGTTCGAGCGTGCTGACCACGGCGCTTTCGGCCGAGGCCGGCCGCGCGCAACTCGTCTACGCGGACAAGGCCACCGAGGGCGATCCGCCCGAGGTCGCGGTGGGCATCGCGCTCGGCGCGTTCCGCGGCGTGTTCGCGAACATCCTCTGGGTCCGCGCGCAGAAGTTGAAGGAAGAGGGCCGGTTCTACGAGTCGATGGACCTCGCCCAGGCGATCACCCGGCTCCAGCCGCGCTTCCCGCGCGTGTGGGTCTTCCACGCGTGGAACATGGCGTACAACATCTCCGTCGCGACGGACACCGCTGAGGAACGCTGGATGTGGGTCAAGGCGGGCATCGACCTGCTCCGCGACGAGGCGATCCCCAAGAACCCGAACGACCCGCTGCTGCACAAGGAACTCGCGTGGATCTTCAACCACAAGATCCAAGCCGTGTTCGATGACGCCAACCAGTACTACAAGCGGC
This sequence comes from Phycisphaerales bacterium, assembly GCA_052168195.1. Taxonomy (GTDB): domain Bacteria; phylum Planctomycetota; class Phycisphaerae; order Phycisphaerales; family UBA1924; genus JAHBXC01. Next base: position 4,281 of record JBQLZI010000141.1, on the reverse strand, counting down.
GCCTCGCGGAGGAGTGGACCATCGTGCTCGGCCCGCCCCCGAAGGACGGCGACACGTACGAAGCGCGGGTGCAGGAGCGCGTGAACTGGCTGCGCGACTTCGCGCGGGCCCCCGATTCGATTGAGGAGGCCGCCGCCCGCGTCCCCGCCGTCACGACGCTCGTCGAGCGGCTGAAGGAAGAGGCCGGCCTCGACCCGGACCGCGAACTCCTGCGCGCGCTCGAGGTGTACCTCACCCTCAGCGAGTCGCCCGGCGCGCGGCAGGTGGGTCTGCGCGTGTCGGACGACATCCGCAACGAAGGGCTGGTCGCGCTGATGCGCGACGAGTCGCTCGGCCCGGCGTGGCGCATCCTCCTCCCGACGATCCGCAAGGGGCTGCTCGTCCGCGAGTACAACATGGAGCCGGGGCGGATGATCCGCTACACCGAGAAGTTCGGCCCGCTAGACTGGCGCCACCCTTCGTCGCACGCGCTCTACTGGTCGCTGCGCGGCGATGAGCAGGCCCGCCAGCGCGACAACACCGAAGACTTCGACATCACCAACACCAACCGCATCTCGCTGCACGCCGTCCAGGAACTCCGGCGCACCGGCGACCTCTACTACAACATCCTCTCGGACAGTTACACCGCGCTGCCGAACCTCGATTACATCCGCGTCTACGGCGACCTGCTCGCGGAACTGCAAGAGAAGGCCGAGGAAATCGGCGATGTCTTCCTGTCGCGGGCCCGCGTGCGCACGAGTTTCGGCTCGGGGTACGAGAACTTCATGGCCGACTCGGTGCGCCTGCTCTACCGCGCCGGGCGCATGGAGGAGGCCGCGTACTGGTACGAGCGGCTGCGGACTTTCGAGGGGCTGAACATCAGCGACCCGCTGGCGATCGAGGACCGGCTGTCGAAGCCGCTCGCCGAGTTCGTGGAAGCGGAACTCAAGGACGCCGTCACCTCCACGCCGTATGTGGCGGTCGAGGAATCGTCCGCGGCGCTGCGGCAGGCGTACCTCAAGGGTCTGCTGGGCCGGCGCGACGGGGTGTTCCGCTCGAACTACGAGTACGCCCGGCAGGTGCACGCGATGTTCCTCGAGGAGAACCTGCGGAGGACGATGGCCGACGCGCAGACCGAGCGCATGGAGGTCATGCCGCGGCGCTTCGAGACGTACGCGGCGTCGATCCTGCTGCGCATGCTCATCGGCGGGGAACTTGGCCTTGACGATCAGGCCGTGCTCTGGCGCCAGGCGCCGCTGATCCTCCAGCAGTTCACCTACGACGCGCTGCGCGAGGCGATCGTGCGCGACGAGCAGGACGAGCAGCAGATCGCGTACATGAACCGGCTCTTCCCCGAGCCGGCCAACATGGCCGCGTTCCGCGCGTCCAAGGACTTCGCCGACTCGCTGTCCGACCAGGCCCGCAAGGCGCAGATGCAGACCCAGCAGCAGTAAGCCGCGCACGGCGCCGGTACACTCGCCCTCATGGCCTACGACCTGATCCCCGTCGATCCGAAACGAGGCGCCGTGATGGCCGTCCGCCTGCCCGGCGCGCCCGGGGGCGAGATCCCGCTCACCGCGGTGCTGGGCATCGGGCGCAACTACGCCGAGCACGCCAGGGAGCGCGGAGCGGATGCGCCGACGCGGCCGATGGTCTTCATGAAGTATCCCGGCTCGCTGCTGGCGCACGGAAAGCCGATCGTGATTCCCAACGCGTGCGCCGACGCCGCGACCGGCGGCGCGATGAGCGAGTCGGGGCAGGTCGACTTCGAGGGCGAACTCGCGGTTATCCTCGGGGCGCCGGCCCGGGACGTCCCGGAGTCCCGCGCGATGGACGTCGTGCTCGGCTACTGCTGCGCGAACGACGTCTCGGCGCGGTGGTGGCAGAAAGAGGGCGCGGGCGGGCAGTTCACCCGCGGCAAGTCTTTCGATTCGTTCTGTCCGCTCGGGCCGAAGGTCGTCCCGGCGAGCGAGGTTCCCGACCCCCAGGCGCTGCGGCTCACGACGGTCGTTTCGGGCGAGCCGATGCAGGACGGGCGGACCGCGGACATGCTCTTCCCGGTCGCGACGCTGATCGCCGAACTTTCCAGGGGCGCCACGCTTCTCCCAGGGACGGTGATCCTGACGGGCACGCCTTCGGGCGTGGGCGCCGGACGGAAGCCGCCCCGGTTCCTGCGGGCGGGCGACGAGGTCCGCGTCTCGATCACCGGGGTGGAGGGCGACGGCGCCGACCTCGGGACCCTCGCCAACCCGGTGGAAGCCGAACCGGCGTGAGAGAGACGAGAACGCGGCCGTCTACAATCGCGGCCATGTCCGCCCACGATTTCTCGGTCAACACGGTCCGCAAGCAGTTCATCGACTTCTTCGTCGAGAAGCACGCCCACCGCTTCACGCCGTCATCGCCGGTCGTCCCGCACAACGACCCCACGCTGCTGTTCACCAACGCCGGGATGAACCAGTTCAAGCCGATCTTCCTCGGGCAGGTCGAGCCGGGATCCGAGTTCGACGGGCTGAAGCGGGCGGTCAACAGCCAGAAGTGCATCCGCGCGGGCGGCAAGCACAACGACCTCGAGGACGTCGGGCGCGACACGTATCACCACACGTTCTTCGAGATGCTGGGGAACTGGTCGTTCGGCGACTACTTCAAGGCCGAGGCCATCGAGTGGGCGTGGGAACTGCTGACGAAGGTGTGGGGGCTCGACCCGGAGCGGCTGTACGCGAGTTATTTCCAGGGCGACAAGTCGTCCGGACTCGACGCGGACAAGGAGGCGTTCAACCTCTGGACGCGTCACCTGCCCGAGTCGCGGATCCTGCCCTTCGGCATGAAGGACAACTTCTGGGAGATGGGCGAGACCGGGCCGTGCGGGCCGTGCTCGGAGATCCATTACGACGGCCGCTCGGACGAGGAGCGGGCCCGCGAGCCGGGCTGGAAACTGGTGAACGCGGACGACCCGCGCGTGCTCGAGATCTGGAACCTCGTCTTCATCCAGTTCAACCGCTCGGAGACGGGGCTGCGCCCGCTGCCGGCAAAGCACGTCGATACGGGCATGGGGCTGGAGCGCATCACGCGTGTGCTCCAGGGCAGGCAGAGCAACTACGACACGGACGCGTTCACGCCGTTCTTCGACGCGATCGCGACGCTGACCGGCGCGCCGAAGTACGCGGGCGAGATGGAGAGCGTCCGGGACGTCGCGTATCGCGTGGTGGCCGACCACATCCGCACGCTGACGTTCGCGATCACCGACGGCGCCGTTCCGAGCAACGAGGGGCGGGGATACGTCCTGCGGCGCATTTTGCGGCGCGCGGTCGTGCAGGGAAGCCAGCACCTGGGCGCGAAGACCGGCTTTCTGTCGCAGCTCGTGCCCACGGTCGTGGACCACATGGGCGGCGCGTTCCCGGAACTGAAGAAGAATCCCCAGCGCGTGATGGACGTGATCCGCGACGAGGAGGAAAGTTTCGGGCGGACGCTCGATCGCGGCATCGCGATGTTCGGCGACGCGGCGGGCCGCGCCGGCTCGAGCAAACGCATCGCCGCGGGCGACGCGTTCATGCTCCACGACACGTACGGATTCCCGATCGATCTGACGCAGGTCATGGCGCGCGAGCGGGGGATGAGCGTCGACATCGAGGGCTACGAGAAACTCATGCAGGAGGCGCGGGAGCGCAGCCGCGCGGGCGGCAAGGCCGACAGCGAGAAGCCCATCGCGCTCTCGGGCGACGAGACGGCGAAACTCAAGCACCTCTCCGTCAAGCCCACGAACGACTCGTTCAAGTACGACGTCAAGCCGATCCGGGCGACCGTGCGCGCGATCTGGAACGGCGATGATTTTGACGAGGAGATCGTCGCGAGCGGCACGAGTCTGGAGGACCGCTTCGGGCTCGTGCTCGACAAGACCAACTTCTACGCCGAGAGCGGCGGGCAGGTCGGCGACGTCGGCTCGATCCGCAAGTTCGGCGGCGGGAACACGCGGTTCGAGGTCGAAGACACGCAGGCCTTCGGCGGATACGTGCTGCACATCGGGCGCCTGCGGGCGGGCACGCTGCGGGTGGGCGACGCCGTCGAATGCGATATCGATGAGGATCTCCGCGGTCCGACGATGGCGAACCACACCGCGACGCACCTGCTGAACCTCGCGCTGCGCGCGGTGGTTGGGGGCGAGGTTGACCAGAAGGGCTCGCTGGTGGCGCCGGACCGGCTGCGGTTCGACTTCACCGCGCCGGGCGCGCTGAGTGAGGAGCAGGTCGAGCGCGCCGAGGAGATGGTGCGCGACCGCATCGCGGCGAATTTGCCCGTGCACGCCGG
>JBQLZI010000140.1:0-6835 GCA_052168195.1 Phycisphaerales bacterium | reverse complement strand
CCCGAGCGGAGCAGGTCGTCGAATCGCTCGACTTCGTTGGTGCCGGCCTGGGGGCCGGGGGGCGAGCCCGCGGTGTCGAATTTCACATAACCGACGACGTCGTCGTCGTTGGGGTCCTGTCGCTGCGCGAAGTACGAGCGGTCGGGACCGGCGGAGTGGACGATGACGTCGCCGCGGAAGGCGTCGGGCTTGGCGTACTCGGCGGCCGCGCTCAGGCCCCCGAGCACGTCGTCCATGGTGCCGTTGGGCGCCGGGAAGTTCGGGCTGCCGACGATGCCGGCGAGCGAGATGCGGACGTTGGCCGCGGTGGCCATGCTTCCCGCGCCGAGCAGACTGGCGCCGAAGTTGTTCGACTCCTGACGGAGGTTGACGTTGCGTTTCCCGAGGTTGCCCGCGGCGAGGTACCCGGCGTTCGTCGCCCAGTAGAACGGCGCGTTGTCGCTTGCGCCGGCGACATAATTGATCTCGGTCAGCGAGTAGTTCGGCAGGTTGGGGTTCGCGGCCGGGTTGCGCTTCCACACGATGATCGGCATGCCGAACGGGTCGAGCACGTCGAGAAACTTCGTGGCGGTGTCGGTTTCGGTCGTGAGGTTGAAGTTGCCGTCGTTCGGTTCGCCGGCCTGACCCTGCACCTGCTGGAGGACATCGTCGCCGAACTGGATGTACGCGCCGGTGGCGCCGTCGACGTTGCTGCCACCCTCGACCGTGCCGCGGCGAGCGCTCACCACGCGGTCGAGGTCGACGGTCACCGAGGGCGCCGAGCCGCCCGGGCCGATCATGGTGTACTGGCCGCGCTCCGCGTCGAAGGACAGCCCCTCCGACGGATCGACGACGGCGTCCATGAGTTCGAGCAGCATGTTCTCGGTTTCGGTGAACCCGGAATCGCCCTCGGTCGCCATCACGCCGCCCCAGTTATCGCTGGACGCCATCTCGGCAACGCCGAAATGGCCGGGCAGGCGCCGCGTGTCCGTGCGGAACTGAGACACCGCGTTGAGGAGTTGCGTCGAGATCGCGTCGGCGCGCGTCTTGCGCGCCGCGGTCCGCACGGCGTTCAGCGCCGGGATGAGGATCCCGATCAGCAGCAGGATGATCGACACCACCACCAGCAGTTCGATCAGCGTGAACCCGGTGGACCTCGATCGGCTTGCGTGCGTCAGCGGGCGGGTGCGCGGCATCCGGCGGTCTCCGAACGGTGAAATGGCCGCGAGCGTGCGCGGCGTCGGGCGGGCGGTTGAGCGGCGCGGGAACACCCCCGGCACGCGCTCCGATTCGGCGCGGAACCCCCTGCGGTTCCCCCCTCTTGCGGGGAAACGAGCGGGATTCTCGCCGACCGGAGTGTAGCGGGGCCGGTTTGGGTGTGTCCTCGCGTCAGCGCCTGCCGCGGCCTGACGCCGCGCGAGACTTGCGTCCCGCGAGCAACTGCAGCGCGACGCCCGCCCCGACCGCGGCGGAGAGATACGTGTACTTCCGGCGCGCAAAGCCCCGGCGAGTCGCGGCGTCCACGTCGCTCGCGAGGGCTGTGAGGCGTGCCTTGGCCTTCTTCACGTCGTCTATCGGGTCTTCTCCGCGCTTATCCATGCCGCCAATCCTGCGATTGCCATCGTCGCCAGCCCGGTGATGAGGGCGGCGCCGGCCCGTCCCACTTCGGGAACGAGCGCGAGGTAGAGCCCGAACATCACGAAGCCCAAGCCAAAGAGAAAGATGATGCCGAAGCCGGCGAGCGTGATCGCGCGTGTGACGACGCGCGTCGCGCCGCGGCGAGCGCTGCGCCCTTCGGCTTCGATGAGATGTGTCGCCGCGAGTGCGAGCCCGATCAGGCGTCCCACGGGCTTACCTCCGATCGATGAGTTTGCCGATCACGACGCCGACGCCAAGCGCGATCATGACCGAGGCGAGCGGGTGCTCTTCGATGCGGCGCTCGACGTCGTGCTTCGCGGCCACAGAGCGGTCGCGCGCGCCCTCCCAAGCGTCGCCGAGTTGCTCGAGGCGCCGCTGCGCTTCTGCGCGCGCGGCTTCCGACGCGGACTCGGCGCCGTGACGCGTCGCGGTGAGCACGTCCTTGCCCAGCGTCGAGAAGTCCTTTCGGAGCGCGGCCAGATCGGCGCGCAACTGGTCGATTTCCGCGGAGTCTTTGATGTTCGCCGCCTTGTTGGATGCTGTCTCGGCCACGGTGAGCGGTCCTTTCGTAGAGATGCGGTTCAAGATCACGAGGTCGGGAAAGACATACAGCCCCGACACTTCAATGTTGTCGGGGCCGTGTGTGGGTCCGGTGAACGCTCTATGAAAGTCGTTTCAGATCAGCGGCGCGACCTCACGCGTGGATCATGCGGCCTTCGCTCGCGAGCGCCGCCTCGTGGACGGCCTCGTGGAGCGTCGGGTGCGCGTGCATCGTGACGATGAGTTCCTCGCTGGTCGCTTCCAGCCGGCGCGCGAGATTGAGTTCGGCGATGAGTTCCGTGGCCTGCGCGCTCAGGATGTGCGCCCCGAGGATCTCGCCGCGGGGAAGGCCCCGGATGATCTTCACCACGCCCTTGTTCTCGGCGGCGGCGATGGCCTTGCCGTGGGATGTGAGGTTGTACGAGCCGACCTCGTAGTCCTTGCCCTTCTCGAGCCCGTTCTCCTTGAGCGCACGCTCGGTGAAGCCGACGCTCGCGACCTGCGGGTGGCAGTACGTGCAGCCGGGGATGACCGAGTAGTCGATCGGGATCGGGTCGTGGCCCGTGAGGCGCTCGACGCAGGTCACGGCCTCTTCCATCGCGACGTGCGCCAGCCAGGGCGGGCCGATGACGTCGCCCACGGCGTAGATGCCCTCGAGGTTCGTCTTGTACGTGAGGGGCTTGGCGGGCTCCATCGAGTTCGGCTCGTAGTCCGTCTTGATGTGGTCCTTGACGGTTTCGAGGCCGAGTTTCTCGTCGAAGAGCCCGTCGTACCGGCCCTTCACGCCGATCGCGAGCAGCACCTTGTCTGCTTCGAGGACTTCCTTCTTGCTCTCGTCGGCCTTGCCGTCCTTGAACGGGGCGACGGTGACCTTCACGCCGCTGCCTGTTTTCTCGACCGCCATGGTGGTGGTCGAGGTGCGGATGTTCATGCCAGACTTCTTGTACATCTTCTCGAGGGCGTTGGAGATGTCGTCGTCCTCGACGGGCAGGATGCGCGGGAGCATCTCGACGACGGTGACCTCGGTCCCGTAGGTGTGATAGAAGTAGGCGAACTCCATGCCGATGGCGCCGGCGCCGACGACGATGAGTTTCTTGGGCTTGCTCTTGAGAGTCATTGCCTCGCGGGCGCCGATGACCTTGTCGCCGTCGATCTTGGCGAAGGGCAGTTCGCGCGCGACCGAGCCGGTGGCCACGAGGACGTTGTCCGCGGTGATGGTGTCGCGGACCTTCGCGTCGATCTCGGCGGGCGCGGTGGTCAGTTCTTCCTTGACCTTGGCGTCTTGGATCTCGACCTTGCAGGGCTGGTCGCCCTTGCGGGCGGCGACGATCTTCGCGTTGCCGACGATGTGGTCGATCTTGTTCTTCTTGAGGAGGAACTCGACGCCCTTGTTGAGTTTGGAGGCGACGTCGCGCGAGCGGCCGATGACCTTGTCCCACTTGACGTCGACGCCCTTGAACTCGAGCCCCCAGAAGTCGGCCTCCTGGACCTTCTCGAAGAGTTCGGCGTTGGCGAGCAGCGACTTGGAGGGGATGCAGCCCCAGTTGAGGCAGACGCCGCCGAGTTTGGCCCGCTCGACGCAGGCGACCTTCATGCCGAGTTGGGCGGCGCGGATGGCGCCGACGTACCCGGCGGGCCCGCCGCCGATGACGATCAGGTCGTAGTGCTTGCCGGTGTCAGCCACGCGCGGTCATCCTTCCTGAGGGGAGAGGGAGGGGTTCGGGACGAGGGGGCGGGATTGTAGCGGGCACAAACTTGCGGTCAGTCGTCCGCTACTTCCCCGTCGGGCCCATCACCAGACCTGAGAGTGAGTCCAGCGCGATGGGCTCGCGCGTGAAGAACGGCTCCGCCGCGGGCCGCGCGATGCGGCTGCCGAAGTAGACGCCCGACGCCTCGATCCACTCGACGACGCTCGCGTTGGCGCGCACAAACTGGGTCTCGTACGCGCGGATGGCGTCAAGTTTCCGCCGCTCGTACCCGGTGATGTCGACGCAGAACGACGGGTTCGCGACGTGGCGCAGGTGCGTCGCGTAGTAGTAGAAGACCCAGCGGGGGTAGATGCGCTCGCCCGGCAGGCCGATCTTGCTGAGTTTCGCGTCGAAGCGCGCGTCCTCGGCGATGCGCGTCGTCGCGAGGTGGTCGGGGTGCGCGTCCTCGAAGTACGGGATGAAGAGGATCTCCGCCTGGTGCTCGCGGATGACCCCGGCGACCTTGTGGCGCGCCTCGACGGTGTGCTCGACGAAGCGGTTGGGCAGGTCGATGCAGCGGCGGGCCACCTTGCCCTTGTCGCCCGCGAGGATCTTCCGCGCGGCCTCGGCTTCCTTCGCGCGGGTCTCGGGGTCGCCCAGCGGCGTCGGCTCGCCGTTGGTCATGTCGAGCAGCAGGATGTCGTGCCCCTGGTCGGCGAGTATAGCGATCGTGCCGCCCATGCCCGCTTCCTGATCGTCCGGGTGGGGACCGATGACGAGGATGTTGGCCATGCGCTGCGCTACTCCTGTTCGGGATCGTCGGCGTGGTGGTCGGCGAACGGTACGCGCGGCCTGGGCGGGAGCGCCGGATCGAGCGCGTCCGCCGGGTACTCGATCCACTCCAGCCGAAGCCCCGCGGGCGGGAGCGTCGGGCCCGCGAGTTCGCGGGCGCCGGTGCGCAGGGATTCGTGCACGCGCTCGGGCGTGATCTTGCCCTTCCCGGCGTCGACGAGGGTGCCCGCGACGATGCGCACCATGTTGTGGAGGAACCCGTTGCCGGAAATGTCGATCGTGATGCGGCCGTCGTCGCGGCGCTCGACCGCGCAGGCGTGCACGGTGCGCACGGTGGATTTGCGGCCGTGCCCGGCCTTCGCGTAGGCGGCGAAGTCGTGCTCGCCGACGAGCGCGGCGGCGCAGGCGCGCATCGCCTCGACATCTAGCGCGTCGCCCGGGCGCAGGCGGACGTGGTGCACGAGGCGGCGGTCCCACAGCGGCGGGAGCGGGCCCTCGCGGAGCGTGTAGCGGTAGCCCTTGGCGGCCGCGTCGGAGATGGGCTCGAAGCACGGGCGGACGCGGCGGCACTCGAGGGCGAGCACGTCGTCGGGAAGCCGGGAGTTTATCGCGGCGAGCAGGGATTCCTCGGGCGCGCCGGGCGCGTCGGGGTCGTCGGATCGGTCGAAAGCCGCCACCTGCCCCGCGGCGTGGACCCCGGCGTCGGTGCGGCTGGCGCCGACGAGGATCGCGGGCTCGCGGATCGCTTCGCGCACGGCGCGCTGCACGAGCGACTGCACCGTGCGGATGGACTCGACCTCCACGCCCGCCTTGTGCTGGGCTTGCCAGCCGGAGAACTCCGTGCCCTCGTAGGCCAACCTGAGCAGGAATCGAGCCATGCGGAACGAGCGTATGCCCGCGAGCGCGGCGGGCTCGTCGGAAAATCCCGCGCGGGCGCGCCGAGATGGAACCGCCCGTCAACATGCTGCGAATCGTGGATCAGGGAGAGAGTCCCCCGCTCCCGGCCGGCGCCGGAACCGCCTCTGCCAGGCGGACACGGCCCCCGCCGAGACTCGGGGCAGATCCACACGCCCCGCTGGAACGGTCGCTTGAGTGCGCAGCGATCGGCCGGCGGGGCTTGTTGTTTTTCCCCTTGACGGCGTTCCTGCCGCACGCCATACTTAGCCGATTGGCTAAGTATCAACCCCAGCCCGACGAATGCTTCCTCGCATTGGCCGACCCGACGCGGCGGGCGATCGTGGAGCGTCTCGCCGCGGGCGAGGCGACGGTCTCGGAACTCGCCGCCCCCTTCGACATGGCGCTGCCGTCGGTCAGCAAGCACCTGCGGGTGCTGGAGCGGGCCGGGCTGCTCGAGCAGCAGCGCGTGGGGCGCACGCGGGTGTGCCGCCTGAACCGCGCGCCGCTGGACGAGGTCGCCCGCTGGCTGAGCCAATACACCGACTTCTGGAACGATCGACTGAACGCGTTGGCCGCGCACATCGAGCGCGGCGGCGCCGACCGCACACCGACACGGAAAGGCAACCCGGAATGACCACGCAGCCCCCCGCCGCCCCCACGTCCAAGGCCCTTGCCGCGGTGAAAGTGTCGCGCGTCATCAAGGCGCCGCGCGCCCGCGTGTTCAAGGCGTGGAAGGACCCCGAGGTGTTCGCGCAGTGGTGGCTGAACGACAAGGACGAGCCGCCGATGGCGCTCGCGCTGGACGCGCGCAAGGGCGGGAAGTACTGCATCGTGCAGACGTGCGAGGCGTGCGGCGAGGACTACAAGGCGCCGCGCGACTACCGCTGGGTGATCGACGGCGAGTTCTTCGAGTTCGTGGAGCCCGAGCGCATCGCGTTCACGTGGCGCGTGAACGATCCCGGCGCCCAGCCGACGGATCAGCGCGTCACGGTGACGTTCGAGGAGCACCCCGAGGGCACACTCGTGTCGATCACGCACACGGGCATCGTCGCCGCCCACGACCACAAGGGAACGACCGAGGGCTGGACGGGGATGCTGGCGTCGCAGGCGAAGGTGCTGGAGTAAGCCAGGTGCTTATGTCGCGATGATTGCGAACAACGAATCCGGCGGGTGAGGGACAAGAAGAAGACCCTCCCCTCCCCCTCCCGCTGCGCAGGAGGGGTTTCCGGATCAGAGCCCGGGGCGCGAGCACCGGGCGCGGACGCGCGGGAGATCGCTGCGCCCTCCGCTTGCGCGAAGAG
>JBQLZI010000139.1:0-6839 GCA_052168195.1 Phycisphaerales bacterium | reverse complement strand
CCACCGCGCTGTCCAGCCCGCCGGAGAGCAGCACCACCGCGTCGCCGTTCATCGGAGGATCGTATCCGTGCCGTCGCCGGCCCCGGGCCGAGGAAAAAGTCGGCGGAAATCCCGCGCCGTGGGAAGAAACGACCCGTCGGCCGCGTTCGGCGGGGTGGCCGGGGAACCGGCCGTGCCAAACCCCCCACGAGAGCCGGCGGCGCGTCCCCGAGATGCGTCGCCGGTTTTGCTTTACTCGAAGACCAGTTCCGTGTCGGCGGGGAGTTTCTCGACGCGGGTCGTCGTCCAGCCCTTGAGCATCCCCTCCTCGTCGTACTCCACGCGGAACGTCAGCGAGACGACGTCGCCCACCGCGATTCCCTCGATCACCTCGGGCGACGCGGGCGGGAACTCCATGGTCATCGCGTTCATGCCCACCGGCGGCTGGTTGTAGTTCTTCTTCCACTCGGGGATCGGCTCGTGGTGGACACGGAACGAACTCGCCGGCTTGCCCGCCTCGGGCAGCGAGGCCACCTGCCCGCGCACCGTGTAGTCGGCGATCAGCCCGGTGGGCTCTGCCTCCGCGGCCTCTTCGTGCCCGCCGCAGCCGGGAACCGCGACCGCGGACACGCCGACGAGGGCGACCCCCGCGGCCAGAACGAACGATCGAGCGATGTGTGCCATGCGCTGAGCGTAGGCGGGCGGTGACGACCGTCGGCTAATGGCGTCGGCGCACGAGCAGGGCGGAGCAGCCCAGCAGAGCGAGCGAGCCCGAGGGTGCAGGGATCACTCTCGCGGTGAAGGTGACGAAATCGCCGCCGTCGAGAAAGGCCAGCACCCCACCTGTGGTCATGACTGGAGCGACCTCCCATTGGAAGACTCCGCCGACGCCGCCAACCGGCCCGATATCGGTGTCGAGCGCCCAGTCGTTGAACACCGCAACCTGTGGACCGTTGAGAAGATCCAGGCCGTCCACTCCGGCGTGGCCGAACCCGACGATTACGCCGCTGCTGGTGAATGTGCGCGTGGGTGTCAAAAAGTCGAACTCACCGATTCCCTCGATCGAGATCGAAGCACTGATGTGGTCAACATAGAGCGTGTCGGCATCGGCCTGCTGGATCGCCTCGGTGTTGGCAACCGCGGAGATGACAAAGTCGACTTCGGCGCCGCCGTTGAGGGCTTCACCGTCCAGCGTGCCGATCGCGCTCGATGCATGGGTGTACACGATCTGTGCGCCGATGGCCGCGGCCGGGGTGCACGCGCCGGCCGTGGCCATCACGAACAGAGAAATACGGGACGGATGGCGTCGTGGTGATTTCATCATTTGGAGCCCTCAGAAAGCCCTGGAAAGAAACAACAACAACGTCAACGTACTGGCTCGGGCGCATCAGCACAAGAAAAACTTGGTTGAGCAGGCACGGGTAGAGCGTCGGGGCACGTCTCGCTCCGCGAGGGGGGCAAAAAGAAAACTCCCGACGTTCGCCGGGAGCCGATGCTTCACTGTTGGCCTGCTGCCTGCTGCCTGCTGCTCAGGCCTTCTCGACCTTGACGAACCGGGCGACCGCGTTGAGGTCGTCGGCCATCTGGGGGAAGAAGGGCATCGTCCACGACTCGCCGCGCTCGGGGCGGACGACCTTCGAGGCGATGACGCGCTTGGCCCAGGGACGACCGCCGCGGTTGCGGTAGATCAGGTTCTGGGAGCGCTCCTGGTACGACGCCTTCAGGGCCCGGGCGTTGTCCGGGTCGAGGCGCATGAGCCGGGCGATGGTGTACTCGGCGCCCTTGGAGGAGGGGACGCCCGTGACCGTGCACTTGATCGGCTGGCCGGCGGAGTACGAGGTGGCGGTGATCTGCGTGTCGGCCATGGGATCGTCTCGGTGCGGGCCCCAAGGCCGCGGCCGAAGGGCCGGCGGCATCGGAGCGCCGAATCTGGGTCAGGTCGGAGCCGGTGCGCGCAGCCCACCTGCGCAGCCCTCCCGGGAATCCGAGCGAGACTGTAGCCCGCCCGCCTGCGTTGTCTAGACTCCGAGACCATGAGTGAATCGACCCCCGGGGCCGCCGACGGCGGCGGCCAGAGCCAGAACCAGCCCTCCTACGACGCCTCCAAGCCCCACATGGCCAAGCCGCGGCTTCGGCCCATCCGCGGGTTCGGCGCCCAGCGCGAGGGCCAGCAGCTCCTTGGCCTCTCCGACGCCCGCCAGATCTCCGAGAAGATCGTCTTCACCGCGCCCGCCGCCCAGTTCATCCTGCCCCACCTCAACGGGCAGAACGACCTCGATCAGGTCGTCCAGAAGGTGAACGACCAGGTCGCCGCCGCCGCCGCCCAGCAGGGCGCGAAGGTCGAGGGCAAACTCGAGCGCGGCTTCCTCGAGCAGTTCGTCGCGCAACTCGACGACGCGGGCCTCCTCGAAGGCCCGACCTTCGACGCGCTGCTGACCAAGGTCCGCGAGCAGTTCGACAGCCAGCCCAACCTCCCCCCGAGCGTGACGGCCAACTTCGCCGATGTGCTCGCCGCCCAGGAACTCGGGCAGGACGCCGACGAGTCGGCCAAGGCCGAGATCGGCGGCACGAAGATGCGCGAGCAGTTCGACAAGTGGATCGACGAGGCGCTCAAGAACGCCGAGAAGCCCTCGTTCGACGCGCTCCCCGCCGCCGTCATCGCGCCCCACCTCGACTACGGGCGCGGCTGGATGAACTACGCCCAGGTCTACGGACGCATGCGCGTCGTCGACAAGCCCGACCGGATCATCGTGCTCGGCACCAACCACTTCGGCGCGGGCACCGGCGTCGTGGGCTGCGACAAGGGCTTCGAGACCCCGCTGGGCGTCACGCCCCTCGCCGAGGACGTCCTCGACGCGCTCCGCGCCAAACTCGGCGACGAGAACGCGCAGCGCCTGCTCAAGGACAAGTACGACCACGAGCGCGAGCACTCGATCGAACTCCAGATCGGCTGGATCCAGCACGTCTTCGGCCCCCAGCCCGGCGACGTCGAGGGCAACCACATCCCCGTCTTCGCCGCCCTCGTGCACGACCCGGCCCGCAACAGCGGCCAGTCGTACGACGGCGCGGGGCTCGACTTCGAGCCCTTCGTCGACGCGCTCAAGCAGGTCGTCAGCGAACTGCCCGGCAAGACGCTCATCGTCTCGTCCGCGGACCTGTCGCACGTCGGCCCCGCGTTCGGTGACAAGGTGCCGCTCCACGGCGACGAGAAGAGCAACCCGCAGGGCGTCGCCGCGCGCAACAACGTGGTGCAGCAGGACCAGGCCATGGTCAAGATGATCGCCGAGGCCAAGCCCGACGAACTCATCGCGAGCATGGCGTGGCAGGGCAACCCGACGCGCTGGTGCTCGGTGGGCAACATCGCCGCCGCGATGAAGGCCGTCGACGCGACGCAGGAACGCACCAAGGTGATGAACTACATCGCCGCGATGGACCAGCAGGGCATGGGCATGGTGTCGTGCCTCGCCGCCGCGGTGGTGTGACGAGCAGGCCATGAAATGCGTCGTGCAGCGCGTGTCACGCGCTCGCGTCTGGGTTGAAGAAGGCACCGGCGCCCCCGGGGGCGGGCACGATCAATCGATCGCGCGCGGGCTTATGGCGCTCGTGGGCGTCGAGCGAGGCGACCCTTCCGACAAGGCCGACTGGCTCGCCGACAAGCTCGCGAACCTGCGCATCTTCGAGGACGCGCAGGGCAAGATGAACCTCTCGGTCCTCGACCTCGACCCGCGGGGCGAGGTCATGGTCGTCTCGCAGTTCACGCTCGCGGGCGACGCGCGCAAGGGAAACCGCCCCTCGTTCGTGAACGCCGAGGCGCCAGATCTTGCGGCGCCGATCGTCGAACAGGTCGCGCAGCGCCTGGAAGCCAAGCACGGGATCGCCGTCGCGCGCGGCGTGTTCGGCGCGTCGATGCGCATCGAACTGGTGAACGAAGGCCCCGTGACCATCGTGATCTGATCACACTCCCCGGTCCGGCCTCCACGCCTGCGCGTTGGGCATCCTGCGCCCGCTGCCGAACGCCACGCCCGACACCTTGATGCCGATCGCCGCCTGCTTGCGCTTGTACTCGTTCAGGTCGGTCAGCCGCACGACTTTCGCCACGTCCGCCGCGTCGAATCCCGTCTCACGCACGATGTCGCGCGGGTGCATCCGCTTCTCGACGTACATCTCGATCACCGCGTCGACCACGTCGTAGGGCGGCAGCGAGTCCTGGTCGGTCTGGTCCGGCCGCAGTTCCGCGCTCGGCGGCTTGGTGATGCTCGACTCGGGGATCGGCGGCGACGCGAAGCCGCACTCTTCGTGCCGCGCGTTCATGAACCTCGCGAGCCGGTACACCCACGCCTTGGTCACGTCGGAGAGCACCGCCAGCCCGCCGTTCATGTCTCCGTAGAGCGTGCAGTACCCGACCGCGAGTTCGCTCTTGTTCCCGGTGGTCAGCAGCATCGCGCCGGTCTTGTTGCTGAACGCCATGAGCGTCACGCCGCGCAGGCGCGACTGGATGTTCTCCTCGGTCACGCCCGGCGCCGGATCGAGGCCCAGTTCCGCGAACATTGGCTTCAGCGCGTCGTCGAACAGGTCGTGCGCCTCGCCGATCGCGAAGGTGCGCATCCGCACGCCGAGCGACTCGCACAGATCCCGTGCGTCGGTCACCGACCCTTCCGAGGAATACCGGCTTGGCATCGCGAGCGCGAGCACGTTCTCCGCGCCCAGCGCCGCCGCGGCCACGCACGCCGTCACCGCGGAGTCGATCCCGCCCGACACGCCGAGCACGGCCTTCGAGAAGCCCGTCTTGGTGCAGTAGTCGCGCACGCCGCGCACCAGGCAATCAAACAGCAAGCGCTCGGGCGCCACGCCGTCGAGCGAGTCGGCCGCGGTGGGGATCGAATCCCAGTCGATGGCGCCGTCGGCGGGCGCGGGGACGTCGAAGCAGACGAGGTCGTCGCCGAACCGCTCACCCGAGGCGATGAGCCGCGCGTCGGGGGCGCCGGGGGCGCCGGGGGCGCCGGGGGCGCTGGGGGCGCTGGGCGCGAACGCGATCGCGTGGCCGTCGAACACGAGGTCGTCGTTGCCGCCCAGTTGGTTCACGCCCGCGACGCCCACGCGGTTGGCCGCGCAGTGCTTCGCGAGGATCGTGCGCTGCGCCTGGGCCTTGCCCAGCACGAAGGGGCTCGCGGACGGGTTCACGATGAGGTCGACCCCCGCCTCGACCAGGCGCGCGACCGGGTCGGTGCGCGTGCGGTAGCGCCCGAGCGCGCCCGCGTCGGCGCCCCGCCACAGGTCTTCGCAGACGGTCAGCCCCACGCGCACGCCCCCGACGTGGATCACGCAGGGCGGGTCTTCCGGCCCGCCCGCGGTGAAGTAGCGGTCCTCGTCGAACACGTCGTACGTCGGGAGAAGTTGCTTGTAATAGACGGCGAGGGTCTCCCCGCCGCGCGCCGCGAGCAGCGCGTTGCGCACGCCGTGCTCGTCTTTCCACGGCACGCCGAGGATCACCGTCAGCCCCGGGGCGGCGCGCCCGATCTCGGTCGCGAGCGCGCGGGCCGCGTCCATCGCCTCTTCCACGAACCCGTCGTGGAGCAGCAGGTCCTTCGGGGGGTATCCCGCGATCCCGAGTTCGGGGCCGACGAGCAGGTCGGCGCCGGCGTCGCGGGCGCGCTCGGCCGCGGCCAGGTGGAGCGCGGCGTTGCCCCGCAGGTCGCCCACGGTCGGGTTGAGTCGGCACAGCGCCACGCGCATGGGTGCGATGGTAGGGCCGAACCCCCTGATCCTCCGCTGGCCGTGGGGGAACACGCCGGGGACGACGCGGGTCTGGAGGAGTGTCCCGAACCTATAACTCCGCCCGCACTCCTGTCCGATTCACGGAGCCCCCGCCGATGCGTCCGACCCTGCTCGCGTTTGCCGCCGCCCCCGCGTTCGCGCTGGTCCAGCCCTCGTTCGCCGCCGACCCGGTCTCGCTGTCCGCGAGGTTCGAGGAGGGCCAGACCATGCGCTACGCGATCGACCTCGACGCGTCGATCACGCAGAAGCAGGACGAGCAGATGCCCTTCAACCAGCGGGTGAAGCAGACCATCGTGCTCGACCTCGAGGTCGTGACGGTCGACGAGCGCGGCGCCGTGCTCGACGGCAAGGTCTCGTCGCTGCACGTCGGCGCGTTGTGGGGCAACCGGATGCACGCGTACGAATGGCCGAAGGTCACGACGGACGTCCCGCTGCGCCTGCCCCCGGTGATCATCCTCGAGCAGGTCGGCGAACTGGCGCGCGACGTGCGCGTGCGCGCCCGCGTGAACCTCCCCTCGTCCGACGAGGCGGGCTCGGTCGTCGTGTCCGGCTTCGAGGGCGTGGTGAAGGGCCTCGACGAGCAGGACGTGTTCGACGAGACGGTGCTGGGCCTGCTCGCGAACCAGCAGATGAGCGACGCGCTCGCCGGGGCGTTCTTCGTCGAGGGCGTTTCGTCGCCCGTGCGTCCGGGGACCGGCTGGGAGACCACCGACCGCATCAACCTCGGCCCCGCGGGCGCGATCGACGTGACCACCTCCTGGGTGTTCTCGTCGCTCGACAACGGCGAGGCGACCGTCCGGGGCACGCCGCGGATGACCGTCGCGCGTCCCGCCGCCGCCGACCCCGCCTCGCCCACGGTGTCGCTCGAGGTCGAGGAGGCGTCGATCGCGGTCGCCTGGAACGCGAGCGCCGGGCGCGCCGACGAGCGGACCTCCACGCAGGCCCTCACCACCGTCTGGACGCTGGGCCCGATGACGCTCACCCAGCAGCAGAACACCACACTGAAGGTCACTCGGAAGGACTGACCGTCACGGCGCGGGCCGCGCGGCGTCCTCTTTTTCGAGTTCCCGCTCCGCGGCGCGGAT
>JBQLZI010000138.1:0-6876 GCA_052168195.1 Phycisphaerales bacterium | reverse complement strand
AACTCGAGCGGGTCATCGAGCGCATCGACTCCCTCCCCACGCTCTCCAACGTCGCGCAGCGCCTGCTCACGCTCTCGTCGTCGGACACCGCCGACATGCGCGAGGTCGCGCAGATCGTCGAGAGCGACCCCGCGCTCACGTCCAAGATCCTCGCGCTCTGCAAGAGGGCCGACAAGGGATTGTCGTCGGAAGTCGTCTCGGTCGAGCGCGCCGTCGTGCTGCTCGGGTTCGAGACCGTCCGCGCCGCCACGCTCAGCGTCGAGGTCTTCGAGCTCCTCAACACGCGGAAGACCCCGGAGCCCCACGAGCGCGCCGAGCGTCCGGCCTTCGACCGCGCCGACTACTGGCGCTTCTGCGTCGGCGTCGCGTGCGCCAGCGAACTCCTCGCCGCCGAGGCCCGCCGGCCCGGCTCGCCCAAGCCCGCCGAGGCCTTCACCTGCGGGCTGCTCCACGGCGTGGGCCTGATCGCCCTCGACATGGTCATCCCGCGAACGCTGAAGCGCGTCGTCGAACTCGCGGAGCGCAAGCGCATCAGCGTCGCCGAGGCCGCACGCTCCGTCATCGGCTTCGACCAGCACGCCGCGGGCAGGCGCCTCGCCGAGCGCTGGGGCCTCCCGCCCGTGCTCGTCGACGTCATCTGGCTCCACGGGCTGCCGTCCGAGGGCGCCGTCGAAACCACGAGCAAGGGCGTCATCGCGATGGTCGACGCGGCCATCGCCGTCGTCCGCCGCCTGCACATCGGCTGGGCCGCAAACTTCGCCCCCGCGCCCGATCCCTCGCCGCTCGCCTCGCTCATCGGCGTCGCGCCCGGCGCGCTCACGCGCGTGCTCGAAACAACGCACGACCGCGTTGCCGACCGGGTCAAGGTCCTGGGTCTCGACGAGACGCCCCGCGAGCGGCTCCTGCTCGAATCCATCTACCGCGCCAACGCAGCCCTCGACTCCACCTCCACCACCGCCGCGTCGCGGTTCAGCGGCGCCGAGGCCATGAGCCGCGCCCTCCAGTCCATCGCCTCCCTCCGCGCCGCGCCCGAGAGCGAACTCCGCGGCGTTGCGCTCGACTCGTCCATCGCTCGCAGCGCGGGCATGGCGCTCAGCGCCGACGAGGTCGTCGTCGCGCACTTCACCATCCCCAAGGACGACTCCGCCTGCGCGGCCTGGTCCGCCTCGCGCTGGTGCGCGACCATGTCGCCGCAGATCTCCCTGCTCGACGCCCCCGCCCTCGACGCGGAAGACGCGACGCGCTCGCTCCGGGCCGCGCGGGGCGATTCCCCCGCCGTGCACTGCGACGCGTGCGCCTGGGTCGCGCAGTTCTTCGAGAACCCCGGGGCGGCGCGCGTTGTTCCCCTGCTGGGCAAGCGATCCGCGGGGATGATCGTCTTCACACCCTCGCCGACCGCGATGCACGAGCAACTCCCCCGCGCCGCCGTCGACGGGCTGGCCGCGTGGTGCGCGAGTCTCCTCGACGCGGAGGCCGAGCGCGCGGACCACGCGGGCATGCACGAGCGGCTGGTGGACGCAACGCGTCGCCTCGCAGACGCGCAGCGCCAACTCGTGGAGGACGAATCGCTGGCGCGACTCGCCGAGGTCGCCGCGGGCGCCGCCCACGAGATGAACAACCCGCTCACGGTCATCGCGGGCCGTGCGCAGCAACTCTCCCAGAGCACGAGGGACGCCCGCGACCGCGCCGCCGCCGAAGCCATCGACGCCGCCGCACGCAAACTCAGCGACCTCGTGACCTCGCTCCGCCTCTACGCCGACCCGCCGACCCCGCGCCCCGCGCCGATGGCGATGCGCGACGCCCTCGACCGCGCCATGCGCCTCGCCGCCGACCGGGCGCGCCGCCCGGCAGATACGCGGCCCGACGTCCGCGTCCTCGTCGAACACCTGCCCACCATGCCCGTGCTCGACGGCGTGCAGGTCACCGAAGCGGTCAGCGAACTCATCGCCAACGCCCTCGAGGCCGAGGGCGTCCGCACCGTCGTGGTCCGCGCGGCCACCGAGCAGCCCGACGGCCGCCTCGTCATCAGCGTCACCGACGACGGGCCGGGGCTCTCCGAGCGCGGCCTGCGCCACGCCTGCGATCCCTTCTTCTCCGAGAAAAAGGCCGGACGCCAGCAGGGGCTCGGCCTCGCCCGCGCCCGCCGCCTCGTCGGGCTCAACGGCGGCGACCTCACCCTCCACAACCGGGAGGAGGGCGGCCTCCGGGCTTCGCTCGTCTTCACCGACTCCGACTCGATCTTCCCCGGACGCGGACACCAGTCCGCCGCGTGATCTGCCGATAGCCATGGTCCGGCGTCGGAGACCCGGCCCTTCCCCAAGGCGGAGCCCACGCAGCGACCCGACACGAGGCACGGACGCCACCCCATGAAGGCACGCAAACAATCTCCCTTGCCGGGGCCTTCCGAGACGGTCCACCAGAACGGGCGCGCCTCCGCGCCCGCCGCGTGCCGCGTGCTCATCGTCCACCACGCCAAGGCAGCGCGGAACCACCTCGTCGAGACCCTCCGCGCCGCGGGCATGACCTGCGAGGCCGTCTCCTCGCTGCGCACCGCCCGCGCGAAACTCGCCGAGGGCCGCTACGACGCCGCCCTGCTCGCGATGAAGCCCTCGGGCGACGACGCGCTCGACCTCGCCCGCGACCTCGCGTCCGACACGCTCGCCCCCGCCGTCGTCATGCTCAAGGACGAGCCCAACCTCGACGACGCCGTGCTCGCGATGCGCGCCGGCGCGATGGACCTGCTCTGCGCGCCGTACGACCCCGGCGACGTCGCGCCGCGCGTCCGCGCCGCCGCCGACGCCGCCCGCCGCGACCGCTCGCGCGAGGAGCAACTCGCCGGGCTCAAGTCGCTCTGCCGCGAACTCAACGCCTCGCGCGACAGCGCGAACGAGAAGGTCGGCTCGCTCTGCGACGAACTCGCCGACGCGTATCACCAGATCACCGAGCAGGTGCAGCACGTCAAGGCCGCCGCAGAATTCACCGCGCTCATCCGCCAGGAACTCGACGTCGAGAGCGGGCTGCGCACCGCGCTCGAGTACCTGCTGACCAAGACCGGCCCCACCAACGCCGCCGTCTTCCTGCCGGGCGATCACGGCGAGTTCTCGCTCGGCGCGTACGTGAACTACGACTGCCCGCGCGACAGCGCCGACGTGCTGCTCGACTCGCTCGCCAACGTGCTGGCGCCCCGCTTCGCCGACGACGAGCACCTCAGTTCGTTCGACGGCGAGGAGCACCTCCGCTCGCGCATCGGCGACGACGCCCACTGGCTCGCCGACAACCGCGCGCTCGTGCTGCCGTGCCGCCACGACGACGAGTGCATGGCCGTCATGGTCTTCTTCCGCGACCGCCTCAGCCCCTACCCCACCGACGCGATGGGCGCCCTTGAGATCGTCGGCAAACTCTTCGCCGAGCAACTCGACCGCATCGTCCGCGTCCACGGCCGCGCCGTGCCGGGCGACGAGGCCTGGCCGGACGAAGACGCGTTCGGCGGCGGCATGGCGGCGTAACCGCTCCCGCTATTCCTCGTCTTCGAAATCGTCGTCCTCGTCGGGCAGCGCCTCGACCTCTTCGTCGTAGCCCTCGGTGAGGTCGACCTCGTAGAACTCCGACGGGTCGATCTCCTCGACGCCCATCGCGATCGTCGCGCCCGCCGCCTTGCGGCGCTGCGCGAGTTCCGCCAGCGACGGGCGACGCCGGCCGCGGATCAGCAGACGCACCGGGACTTCCTCGAAGGGAAGCCGCTCGCGGATCTGGTTGAGCAGGTACCGCTCGTACTGCGGCGTGATCATCTCGGGGATGTTCACCACCAGCGCCATCGTCGGGGGCAGCGTGCCCACCTGCGCGACGTAGAGCAGTTTCAGCCGTTTGCCGAGTTTGTTCGGCGGGCCGTGCTCCTCCACGATCTCGCGGAACACCCGGTTGAGTTCCCCCGTCGTCACGCGCACCTTGGCCTGCTCGAACAACTCGAACGCGACCTCCACCGCCGACCACACGTTCCCCGCGTTGCGCTGGTCGGGGTGATCAAGCGCGGCCTTCGCGCTCATGAACACGATCGGGCAGTGCGCCAGCCCGAGCAGTTCCTTGCCAAGGTAATCCTCGTAGTCTTCGGCCGACACCGGCTTGCCGTGCTTGTTGGGCTTGCCCTCCGCGAGGTCCCACTTGTTCACCACGATCACGCAGGGCTTGAAGGCCCGCTGCACGTCGAGCGAGAGTTGCTTGTCGACCTTCGAGATCGGCAGCGTCGCGTCGACGATGAACAGCGCGACGTTCGCCCGCTCGATCGCCGACTTCGCCCGCGAGTACGCGTACCACTCGACCTGGTCGGCCAGACTCTTGCGCTTGCGCACGCCCGCGGTGTCGATCGCGACGAACGACTTGCCGTCGCGCTCGAAGCGCACATCGATCGCGTCGCGCGTCGCGCCCGCGATCTCGGACACGATCACGCGCTGCGCGCCCGCGAGGGCGTTGACCAGACTCGACTTGCCCGCGTTGCGCTTGCCGATGATCGCCAGGCGCATCTCGGCGGTGCGGGCCACCTCGTGCTGCTCGTCGTCGCGCTCGGGGGGCAGCAGGTCGTAGAGCCGCTCGAGGAAGTCGCGCCGGCGGTAGTTGCTCGCCGTCGAGATCACCAGCGGCTCGCCGAAGCCCAGCGCCGCGGCCTCGAGCGCGTGGGGCTCCCACCCCTCGCCGTCGACCTTGTTCGCCACCACCGCGATGCGCTGGTCCTCGCGGATCAGTTTCGCGGCGTCGGCGCCGGCGGCGCCCTTGCGGTGGAACGTCTTCTGCCGCAGCATCCGCGCGATCTCGTAGTCGGCGGCGGTCGGCCCGGCCTGCGCGTCGATCACGAACAGCACCAGGTCGGCCGAGCGCAGGGCCTCGGCGATCTGGAGTTCGATCGGCGCGGTCAGGTTGGCCAGATCCTGCCCGGCGTCATCGAAGCGGGCGCCCTCGGCGGTGTAGACGCCGTAGCCGCCCGTATCGATGAACTCGATCAGCCGCGGCGGGCGGTCCGGCTCGCGGAGGTCGATGTCGACCACGGCGGAGACGCGGTCGCGGGTGACGCCGGGCGTCGGGTCGACGATCGACACCCGCTGGCGGGCCAGCAGGTTGAGCAGGGAGGACTTGCCGACGTTCGGACGGCCGACGATGGCGACACGGGTAAGGGGCATAGCGGGGATCGTATGCAGGCGCCGAGCGAACGCAGAACCCGCGTCAGACCGCGGCGGGCAGGAGTTGCCGCTTCGCGAGGGTCCGGTAGACCTCGCAGCGCTCCAGCAGGTCGGGGTGGGCGCCGACGTCGACCACCCGGCCCTTGTCGAGCACCACGATCCGGTCGGCATTGATGACGGTGCTCAGCCGGTGGGCGATGACGAACGTCGTGCGGCCCCGGGAGAACTCCGAGAGGGCCGCGGTGATCTGGGCCTCGCTCTCCGAGTCGATCATGCTCGTCGCCTCGTCGAGGAGCAGGATGGCCGGGTCGCGGAGGATCGCGCGGGCGATGGCGATGCGCTGCCGCTGCCCGCCCGAGAGCGAGACGCCCGCGTCGCCGACCTGCGCGTCGTAGCCGCCCTCCTTGCGTGTGATGAACTCGTGGGCGTGGGCCTTGCGGGCGGCGCGCTCGATCTGCTCGCGCGTCGCGCCGCGCACGCCGTAGGCGATGTTGTCCGCGATCGAACCGCGGAAGAGCACGACTTCCTGGGTGACCACGCCGATCTGCTCGCGCAGCGAACGCAGGCGCACGTGCGCGACGTCCTGCCCGTCGACGAGCACGCGGCCCGTGTCTGGCGCGAACAGCCGCGGCAGCAGCGAGAGCATCGTGGTCTTGCCCGAGCCGTTGGGCCCGACGATCGCGATCGTCTCCCCGTGCTCCACCGTGAGCGACACGTCGCGCAGCGCGGGCTCGGCGGCGTCCGGGTAGGTCACCGTGACGCGCTCGAACTCGACGCTGCGCGTGTGGCGCGGCAGGTTCGGCGCGGGAGTCGGGCGGCGGACTTTCAGTTTGCGGTACCCGCCGCGCGTGGGGATCGCGCACTCGGCGTCGGCGTCGACGAGTTCGGCCAAGCGCTCCGCGGCGGGCGCGGCGCCCTGGATCTCCTGCACCATGTTCGTCACGGGTTTGAGCGACGCCCCCGCGATGCCCAGCGCGATCAGCGCGGACACAAACCGGGCGGCGTCGAGCGCGCCGTCGGTGATCATCCGAGCCGCGAGCAGCGCGGCCCCCGCCAGCACGAACAGGGCGAGCGTCTCGGTCAGCGGGCTGGCGAGCGCCTTGGCCGTGCGCGCCCGCAGTTCCTGCTTCACGAACTCGCGGTCGATGCGCCCGAAACGGCCCGCCTCGTAGCGTTCGTTGGTGTGCACCTTCACCACGCGGATGCCTTGGAGCGACTCGTTCGCCGCGGAGAGCAGACCGGCCTGCGCGTGCATCGCGCCCCGGGCGGCCTTCTTGATGCGCCGGCCGAGTTGCCGGATGATCACGCCGAGCACGATCCCGACGGGCACGATCGCGACGGCGCGCGGCTCGATGACGATCGCCGCCACGAACGCCGCGAACCCCTTGAGCACCTGCGCCGGCGCCTTGCCCACGAGCACGAGGAACCCCGATCGGAGACGCGTCGAATCGTTCACGATCCGCGAGACAAGGTCGCTCGCGTGGGCGCGGACCACATCGCGCAGCGGCATGTTCACCGCGCCGCGGAACGCCGCACGCCGGACCGACGAGCAGGCGTTGCTCGCCATCGTCTCGGCGCAGTACGCGTGCACGAAGTTGGCCGTCGCGCCGAGCACCGTCAGCACGCACAGCCCGGCGACCAGCCAGACCACCGTGCCGAAGCGGTCGTCGGGGAGCGCGGCGATCGTCGAGTCCCTCACCCACGACGC
>JBQLZI010000137.1:0-6909 GCA_052168195.1 Phycisphaerales bacterium | reverse complement strand
AGCGCCGAACCCGCCGACCACGCTGTGGTCCTCGACCGCGACCACAGGGATCTTCGATTCGAGGAGTTCGCGGATCAGGTCACGGTCGACCGGTTTGGCGAACCGCGCGTCGTAGACGCTGACGCGGACCTCCGGCGCGAGCGATTCGGCGGCGGCCAGTGCGTGAACCGCGGGCGTGCCGAACGCCAGAATGGCCGCGTCCGCCTTGTCGTCCACGCGCAGGGCGCGGGCCTTGCCGAGTTCGAAGGGCGGGCACTCCTCGTCCGCGAGCAGCGCGGAAACGCTGTCACGCGGGTACCGCACGGCGGAGAGCGAGGAATTCCACCCGCGCATGAACTCGAGGGCGGCCTTGAGCGAGGGTTCGTCGATCGCCGCGGTGACGACGGCGCTCGGGAGCGTGCGCAGTAGCGCGACATCGCAGAAGCCGTGGTGCACGGCGCCGTCGCCGCCGACCAGCCCGGCGCGGTCGAGGCACAGCCGCACGGGCAGGCCTTGGAGCGCGACTTCCTGGAACGCCTGATCGAACGCGCGCTGGAGGAAGGTGCAGTACACCGCGAAGAAGGGCTTGAGCCCGGTCTTGGCGAGACCCGCCATCATGTCCATCGCGTGGCTCTCGCAGATGCCGGTGTCCCATGTTCGCGCGGGGAACGCCTGCATCACCTTCGAGACCCCCGTGCCGTCGGGCATGGCCGCGGTGCACGCGACGACCTTCTCGTCGCGGGCCATCACGTCGTGGAGCGCATCGGCGAAGGCGCTGGTGAACGAGCGGCCGGACTTCTTGAGTTCGACGCGGCAGCCGGTCGAGGCGAGTTCGGCGGTGTCGTCGCCGTGCTTCATCGAGAACGCGCTGGGCGAGTGGAAGGTGGTCGCGTCCTTCTCGGCGACGTCGAACCCCTTGCCCTTGACGGTCTTGACGTGCAGCACCATCGGGCGGTCGTAATCACGGGCCTCGGCGAGGAATTCGACGAGCGTGGGGATGTCGTGGCCGTCGATCGGGCCGACCGTGAGCAGCCCGAAGTGCTCGAACCAGTTGACCTCGGCGCCGCTGGTCTCTTCTCGCGCGACGAGCCACGCCTTGGTGGCTTCGCCGAAGCGGTGATACGCGTCCTCGAACAGGCGCCCGCCCGGCACGCGGTCGAGGACGCGCTTGGCGGAGCGTTTGAAGTCCGAGTACAGCGGGTTGATGCGCAAGCGGTCGAAATACTGCGCCATCGCGCCCTGCGGGTGGCTGATCGACATCCCGTTGTCGTTGAGGATGACGAGGAACTGGCGCTTGAGCGTGCCGGCGTTGTTCAGGCCTTCCATCGCGACGCCGTTGACGATCGAGGCGTCGCCCACGAACGCGACGACGCGGCGCCCGCCCTGGTTGGTGTTCGCGTCGAACGCTTCCTTGTTGAGCGTGTCGCCGCGCGCCATGCCGACCGCGGTGGAGATTGCCGTCCCGGCGTGCCCGACGGAGAACAGGTCGTAGGAACTCTCGCGGGGCTCGGGGAAGCCGGCCATGCCCTCGCCGGTGCGGAGTTTGTCGAGCATGCCCGCGCGGCCGGTGAGCAGTTTGTGGGGGTAGCACTGGTGCCCGACGTCAAAGAGCAGCCGGTCGTGCGCGAAATCGAAGACGTAGTGCAGCGCGATGGTGAGTTCGACGACGCCGAGGTTCGGCGCGAGGTGCCCGCCCGAGCGGCTCACCTGGTTGATGATCCGCGAACGGATGTCGGCGGCGACCGCGGGGAGTTCGTCGACCGACAGCCGCTTGAGGTCGGCGGGCGAGCGGATCGAGTCGAGCGGGGTGGTCATCGCGGCGGTCGGCCTTCTGTCGGAGGGCGCGGGGCCCGAACGGGCTCCCTCCAAGTGTAGGGATTTCGCCCTCAGGAAGTTCGCACGGCGAGGAAGTCGCAGATTCGCGCGAGTTCCGAACCGAGCGGGCCGAGGGGCGCCAGGGCGTCGTGGGCCAGCCCGCGGAGGCGTTTGACCTCGTTGCGGGAGCCCTCGACCCCGAGCACCCCCGGGAAGGTGAGTTTGCCGGCTTCGGCGTCCTTGCCCGTGCGTTTGCCCGTGTTCTCGGTCGTTTGCTCGACGTCCAGCAGGTCGTCGACGACCTGGTACATGAGCCCGATCGCGGCGCCGTAGGTGGTGAGCGACGCCAGACGCGGGTCGTTCGCGGCGGCGGCGGGGGAGGCAAAGCCCATCAGCGCGCCCATGCGGCACGAGGCGAGCAGCAGCGCGCCGGTTTTGCAGCGGTGGATGAGCGCGACGCGGTCTGCCGGCGCGAGCGACTCGGGCATCCCCCCGAGCGTGTCGTAGACCTGCCCGACGATCATCGCGGCGGAGGCGTCGGCGAGTTCGCGGCAGAGCACACCCGCCAGCGCGGGGTTCACCGAGTTGTCGCAGACCGCGCGGAAAGCCAGCACGGTCATCGCATCGCCCGCAAGGATCGCCATCGCCTCGCCGTACGCCTTGTGCAGCGTCGGTCGGCCGCGGCGGAGGTCGTCGTCGTCCATCGCGGGAAGGTCGTCGTGGGCGAGCGAGAACGCGTGGATGAGTTCGACCGCGGCGGCGGCGGGCAGGGCCTGTTCGCGGGGCGTGCCGACGGCGGCGCAGCATTCGAGCGCGAGCGCCGGACGAAGCCGTTTGCCGCCCCCCAGCAGCGCGTAGCGGATCGCGTCGCGCAGGTTGTCCGCGAGTTCGAGGGAGGAGACGAACTGTTGAAGGTGCGCGTCGACGAGCGCGGCGTCGCTCGCGAGCGAGTCAGGCGTCTGCGCGCGGCCGGGAGTGGCCGTGCTCACGACGCGACGTGCTGCTCTTGGGCGGCGAGCATGGCGTACAGGTCGTCGGACGAATCCGCGGCGAAGAGTTTCTCGCGGAAGTCGGCGTCGGTCATCAGGCGGCTGATCTTGGCGAGCGCCTGGATGTGGTCGCTGGTCCGATCGGGCGGGCTGGCGAGCAGCACGATGAGCCGAACGGGTCGCTGATCGATGGCGGCGAACTCCATCGGGTCGGCGGGCTTGCCGATGGCCATCGCGAGGCCGCGCATGCACTCGCACTTGCCGTGCGGGATGGCGAGGCCGTGGCCGATGCCGGTCGTGCGCGTTTGCTCGCGCGTCCAGACGGCGTGCTTGAGCGAGTCGGCGTCGCCCGCGAAGCCGGCGTGCTCGAGGATGTCGACGAGTTCGAAGATCGCCGCCTTCTTGTCCGTCGCGTCGAGCGGGACTTTGACACAGGACGGCTTGAGGATCTCGGTGAGGTTCATCGCGGCTGCTCACACGCCGAGCACGGCGATTCTTGCGTCGTTGGATTCGTCGAAATCGCACGTGCACACGCGCGGATCAGCCAGTGTAGCCGCCGGGCCCGATCCCGTCAGGAAAGCAGGGCGGCGAAGGCGCCGTCGGAATAGGTTTCCGGCGGCTTCCCGGGCCCGCCCTCGGGGGCGCGGCGGTTGACGCGGGAGGGCTTGAGCGCGTGCCAGCGCTCCATCCACGCGACCTGCTCCTCGTTCTCGGCCGCCTCGAGGGAGCACGTCGAGTAGAGGATCTGCCCGCGGTGGGAGGCGCCGTCGAACGCCAGGCGGAGCGAGTCGGCGAGGATCTGCCGCTGGGTGTTCACGAGGCCGTTGAGCGTGTCGTCGTTGAAGCGGTAGCGGGCCTCGACGCGGCGCGCGAGCACGCCGGTGTTCGAGCACGGCACGTCGAGGAACACGAGGTCGGCCTTGCCGGCGTAATCGATGAGCCGCTTGTAGAGCACGACCTCGACCTGTTCGCTGCCCTCGAAGGTCTTCTTGAGGACCTCGCGGCGCTGGTCGTGCACGTCGGTCGCGATGATCTTCGCGTTCGGGATGGCGGCGGCGAGTTGGCGCGTCTTCGTGCCCTGCCCGGCGCAGGCGTCGACGACCAGCGAAGGCGTCAGGTCGAGCACGCTCTGCACGGCGAGCGACGACGCGGGGTCCTGCACCCACACGTCGGTGCGCGATTCGAGCAGCCCGATGAGATCCTCGCGCGAGCCGAGGAAAAGGTGGTGGCCCGGCGCGGCGTGGGGCTTGGCAAGGTCGAGCGGAATCGGTTCGCGCGCGTGCTGGGTGTTCAGGATGATCGGCGGCTGCGCGAGCCCGTGCAGCGCCATGGCGCGGGCTTCACGCATGCTCATGTGCTTCATCCACGAGCGGAGCAGCGTGCGCGGGTGGCTGGTCGCGACGGCGAGGCGCGAAACGGGATCGTCCGGAAGGCGTGTGAACGCCAGGGCGAGCGCGCGGCCGTCGGCGAGCGGGATCTCGTCGGTGCGGTCTGTCCACGAGTCGCGGAAGCGGGCCGATTCGTCCTCGAGGAGTTCCTCGGAGATGCGCCGGAGCACCGCGTTGACGATGGCGCCCGCGCCGGGCCTGACGCGGCGCTTGGCCCATTCGACGGTGGAGTGCACCGCGGCGCGCGGCGGGACCTTGGTGAGGAACAGGATCTGGGCGGCGCCGCCGATCATCGCGGCGCGGACGCGCGGCTCGATCTTGTCCCACTCCTGGCGGACGTGCTCGCGGAGAAGGAATTCGATGGTGATCCAGCGGCGGATGGCGGCGTCGTAGACGGCGTGGGCGAACGCGGCGTCGAGGGGCGCGAGTTCGTTGGCGCGCAGGCCGTCGATGTCGAGGTTGGGGTACTCGCGGACCTGGCGGGCGAGCGCGCTGTAGACGGCGTCGCGGGCGCGGTCGACGGCGGCGCCGAGGTCGGCGGGCTTGACGAGGGGCGAATCGATCCGGTCCCGGCGGATGCGATGGGCGTCGGACCCCAGGGAAGGGGGCGCGAGTTCGACCGGGCGCATGCCGGGGCGTGCGGGGGTGGGTTTGTCGTGGGGTTGTTCGCTCAAAGTCGCCGACTGTACGCGCGCCGGGCCGGTCAATCGTGCCGCAGGGCGACGATCGGGTCCTGTCGGGCGGCCATCTTGGCGGGGTAGATGCCGAAGATCAGCCCGGTGGCGGTGGCGACGGCGAAGGAGACCACGATCGACCAGGTGGTGACCTGGGTGGGCAGGGTGACGTCGGGCGGGAAGAACTTGCCGACGACGGGCGCCCGGGGGAGCACGGGCACGCCGTAGCCGATCGCGACGGAGAGGCCGATGCCGAGCCCGACGCCGATGAGCCCGCCGATGGCGGAGAGCACGGAGGTCTCGACGAGGAACTGCCAGATGATGTGCTTGCGCGTGGCGCCGAGGGCGCGACGGATGCCGATCTCGCGTGTGCGTTCGGTGACGCTGGCGAGCATGATGTTCATGATGCCGATGCCGCCGACGAGCAGCGCGATGCCGGCGATGGCGCCGAGCACGAGCGACCAGGTGAGGGCGGTTTTCTTCGCCGACTCGAGGAGTTCGTAGGGGACGACGAGGGTGATGTCGGTGAGTTGCGGGTGGCGCACCTCCATGAGGCGGCGGAGTCTTCCCGCGTCGGTGATGACTGTCTCGCGTTCGGGCGAGGCGAGGTAGATCTCCTCGATCTGGACCTCGTTGGCCTGGAACGAACCGGAGGAGCGCCTGACCACCTGATCGCCGAAGACGGTGCGCGCCGTAGTGATCGGGATGTGCACGTCGAGGTTGAGGTCGCGGCCGACGAGGGCAGCGCCGGCGCCGCCCGAGAGCCCCACGGGATGGAGGATGCCGACGATCGTGAAGACCTTGGCGTCGACGCGGATGGTGTCGCCGAGAGGGTCGGTGAATGGAAAGAGTTTCTTGGCGACTTCCTCGCCGATGACGGCGACGGTGGCGTCGGTTTCGAGGTCGCCGCGGGTGAGGTAGCGCCCGCGGGCGACGCGGAGGTTGATGATGTCGGCGAGTTCGGGCGTGACGCCGTAGACCTGGCTGGTCATCCGCTGCTCGTCTTTGAGCATCTGGCCGCCGACGGCCTTGAGCGGGACGATGTGCTCGGCGTCGGGGAAGTTGGCCTGGATGACGTCGAAGTCCTCGCGGGTGATGCCGAACTTCGAGAGGAAGGAACGCTGCCCGCCGCCGGATTGCTGGCTCTCGGGCGGCTTCTGGGAGCGGATGATGATGTTGCGTGCGCCGAGGCGTTCGAGTTGCTCGAGGGCCTGCTGCTTGGAGCCCTCGCCGATGCTGACCATGGTGATGACCGCGGACACGCCGAGGATGATGCCCAGCGCGGTCAGGATCGAACGGAGGATGTGCAGGCGGAGGTTGGTGAGGCCGAGTTTGATGGTCTCAAGCAGAAAGGTCATCGGTCGGCTTCCGGGGTCTTCCGCGATTCGGAGGGGATCGGCGCGGGTTCTACCGTTCGCACGCCGCTCGGGTGCGGGCGATCAGGAGTTCGCGGGCGCCGCCGGCTCGGACGCGTCCGGGTCGGGGAAGAGTTCGTCCGTGGGGTCTTCGCTCTCGTCGCGGTCGCGGCGGCCGACTTCCTTGTAGTTCAGGCGCTGCTTCATGCGCTCGAAGGAGAAGGGGTTGCTCTCGGCGGTCCCTCCCGCCTCGGCGAGTTCCTGCTGGAGGGCGGCGGCGACGATCTGGGGCTGGAGTTGCTCGTATTCCTCGCGGGTGAGCGGGTCGCGGGCGACGATGCGCGAGAACACGACCGCCAGCGCGTCGCGCACGGGCGTGATCAGCGAACGCTCGGCGAGGGGCTGGACCTCGGTGGGCTGGAGCGGGTCGAGTTCGCGAGCGGCGGCCATGACCGGCTCGCGGAACGACTCCTCGGCGACCACGCGCGAGACCAGTTCGTTTGCGAAGGGGTTGCCGACGGGGGCGGCGCGTTCATCCGAGACGGACAGGACGAGTTCGCCTGCGGTGGGGTCGATGGAGTTGGCGGCGGCGCGGGGGCCGCGCGCGATCAGCGTGTCCTCGGCGTTCTGCGCGCGTTCGACGAGCAGGTCGAAGGCGCGGAGGCGGCGCAGGTCGCGGGCGACCGCGTCCTCCACCTCGGCGAGCGAG
>JBQLZI010000136.1:0-6958 GCA_052168195.1 Phycisphaerales bacterium | reverse complement strand
GGGGCGGGGGGCTCTTGCCGAAGACGTCGAAGAAGTCGTGCAGAAGGTGCGAGTTGCGCACGAAGAAGAACCCGGCGATGGCGCCGCCGAGGTGGGCGGCCTCGCCGCCGGCGTTGGGCGAGCCGAAAAGCAGACTCAGCGCCGCGATCCCGACATACCCGTACGCCAGATACTTGAGGCGGATCGGGATTGGGGGAAAGAGCAGCACGACCTGGTCGTTGGGGCGGTAGTAGGCGGCGGCCATGAGCACGCCGAAGACGCCCGCGGACGCGCCGACCAGGGGCATATGTGGATCGTTAAAGAGCAGACCGGGGATGTTCGCGCCGGGGCCCAACAGCGTGGCCGTCAGGTTGAGAACGAGGTACATGATCGCGCCGAACACGCCGCAGACGAGGTAGAACGCGGCGTAGCGCTTGAAGCCCATGCGGCTCTCGACCAGCGGGCCGAAGATCCACAGAGCGAGCATGTTGAAGAAGATGTGCAGGAAGTTGGCGTGGAGGAACTGGAAGGTGATGAAGCGCCAGAACTCCAACCCGAAGATGATCTGCCCGGTGGGCGTCTGGAAGAAGAACGCCTTGGCGGTCGAGAAATGCCCGATCCGCTCGATGATCCCCGAGGTGCGGAAGACCATCTTGTCGAGCACGAAGACGCCGATGTTGACGACGATGAGCCAGACGGTGAACGACCATCCGGACACGCCGAGCCCGGTCGGGCCACCGGGGCCGTCGTATCCCCGGCGTTTGGTTCGGATGTAGTCGCGGTCGGCGATTCCCATCAGCGTGCGTTGCCTCGCGTTCGCGTCCCTGCTCGGCGTGGGGCCGCTCCGTGGGTGATTGGGGAGCGGCAAAGGGCGATATTAGCCCTCCTGCCGCTTTTTCGTCGCCCGCTCGAGGGTCCTGCGTTCGGCGCGGCTGAGGGAATCCATGCCTTCGTCGGCGATCTTCGCGAGAACGCGGTCGAGTTCCTCCTGATCGACGCGTTCCCGCTCGCGCTGCTTGAGTTCTTGCTTGGACGGGCCCCTGGGCTTCTCGTCCTCCTCGCGCCACTGAGCCGACTCCGCCCAGGGCGAGGTCAGGTCGTCCGCCGCGCGGAGTGTGCGGCGTTCGAGGAAGCACGTCACGCCCGCGAAGACCGCGATGCCCAGCAGCAGCGTCTGGTTCGCGACCAGCCCGAAGATGCCCAGCGCGATCGACCCGACGAAACCCACGGTGAGCGCGATATCCATCGCGGCGCGCTTGCCCATCCGGATCCACAGCAGCGCGTGGAGGATGCGCCCGCCGTCGAGCGGGAAGACGGGCACGAACAGGTTGAAGCAGAGGATTACGAGGTTGACGGCGTGGGCGAGGAAGAGCGCCGTCTGGCCCCAGGTGAGGCCGCCGAGCGCGAAGCCGATGTCGAGCGGGTTGAACAGGATACGGTCGCCGATGCCGTAGGCCATCATCGCGAGCGCAAAGACCGGGAGCAGCAGCGCGTTGACCGCGGGCCCGCCGATGGTCGTGATGAGGTGCGCCCGCGGCGTGTCGGGCGGCATCACACTTGCAAGACCCCCCAGCGGCCACATGAGGATGTCATCGGCCTCGCCCCCGACCCACCGGCACGCGAGGCAATGCCCGAACTCGTGCAGGAGCACAATCACGAAGAGCCACGCCATGGTGATCGCGGTGAACCCGAGCCCGATGCTGTCCTTGGCGATGCCCGCGAAGAGCAATTGCGCGACGACGTAGATGATGAACACCACGTGCAGGCGGACCCGGATGCCCGCGACGCTGCCGAGCGTCACGGCCCACTGCATGGGGTTGTCCGCATCGCCGAAGATGCGCGCGAGCATCGCGCGGAAGCGCTCGCCGCCGGATTCGCCGTACGGGTCGCGGACCATGTCAGGCGCTCCCTTCTTCGCCGAGCGCGCCGGCTCGCTGCGCAAGGAGCAGCGCAAGCATCGACTTGGCGTCGACGAGGCGGCCGTCGCGGAGCATCGCGAAGACCTCGTCCGCCGGCGTCGGGACGACCTCGATGTCCTCGTTGTCTTCGAGATCCTGCCCCACATGCGTCAGCCCGGTCGCGGCGAAGGCGTGCATCCGCTCGTCCGACAGGCCCGGGCTGGTCAGAAATTCGCCGAGCGGGACAATGGTCCTCGCCTCATAGCCGGTCTCCTCGATCAGTTCGCGTCCGGCCGTCGTCGCCGGGGGCTCGCCCGGCTCAAGCGTGCCCGCCGGGAACTCGAAGATCGTCTCGTTCACGGCGGCGCGGTACGAACGGATGAGCACGAGCCGGCCGTCGTCGAGCACTGGGACGATGACCACGGCGCCCGGGTGGCGGACGAACTGGCGGGTGTGCTCGCCCGCACGCGGTCCGTCGCGCCGCACGGCGGCTTCGACGAAATCGAACTTGGCGCCGCGGGCGAGTGTCCGCGTCGAGACAACGGAGGGCATCGTTCGATGATATGAATGACGAGCGGCTCGCGTTTCGCGGTCGCGCCCTTCGGAAGGAACTCTGTGGCCCGGAGCCGGTTCGATCCATCGAAGATGAAGGCGTCGAAGGGCCCGCTGTCGGGCCCGACGCTGCCCGGCCTCGGCGCGCCCCCCGAACGGGCAGCGCCCCCTCCTGACGACAGGGTCGAAGACGACGGGGAGCGTCCCCTTTCGGTATCGCAACTGGCGAGCGTGATCGAGCGGGCGCTGCGCGTGGGCGTGCCGTCGCCGATCCTGGTCGTCGGCGAGGTCTCCGGGTTCCGCGATCGGACCCATTGGTGGTTCGACCTCAAGGACGAGGGCGCGGTCGTCTCGTGCGCGATGTTCCGCTCCGCGGCGGCGAAGGCGGGGTTCGAGCCGACCAACGGGCAGGAAGTCGTGGTGCGCGGCCGGGTCGCGTTCTACGACAAGCAGGGCAAGACGCAGATCTACGTCGATTCGATCAAGCCGGTGGGCATGGGAGAACTCGACGCCCGGTTCCGGGCGCTGTGCGAGGAACTCCGCGGGCTCGGCTGGTTCGACGAGGCGCGCAAGCGTCCGCTCCCGTGGTTCCCGCGGAAGATCGCGGTGGTCACCTCGCGCACCGGTGCGGCGCTCCAGGACGTGCTGAACACGATGAACCGGCGCTGCCCCGCGGTCGTTCCCGTGGTGATCGACGTGCGTGTGCAGGGCGATCGGGCAGCGCCCGAAGTGGCGGCGGCCATCGACTGGGTCTCGCGCGAGTACGACGCGATGGGCGTGGACGCGATCATCGTCACGCGCGGCGGGGGCTCAATGGAAGACCTCTGGGCGTTCAACGAGCGCGTCGTCGCCGAGGCGATCGTCCGCTGCGCCATCCCGGTGGTCGCTGCGATCGGGCACGAGAGCGACACCACGATCGCCGAACTCGTCGCGGACGAGCGATGCTCCACCCCCACGCAGGCGGCGATGCGGCTCACCCCGGATCGGGCCTCGCTGACGGAGCAACTCGCGCAGTACGATCGCCGGCTCACCAACGGCCTGCGCACGTCGCTGCGGCACGAGGTCGGGCGCGTGCGCGCGATCATCTCGCATCCCCTCTTCGCGAATCCGCGCGGGCTGGTCGAGCGCGCCAAAGACCGCGTTCACCGTGACGAGCGCGACCTGACCCGCGGCCTCCGCGCGCGGGTCGCGTCGGCCCATTTGCGTCTGGAGCGGCTCGCCGTCCGGGTGCACGCGGGCAGGCCCGAGGCCGTCCATGCCGCGCGCACGGCGACGGTCCGTGAGGTCGACGCGCGCCTGCGCGGCGCGATGCGGCGCACGCTCGAGCGCCGCGGCGACCGGCTGGGCGCCTACGAGCGGGAACTCCGCGCGGTTGGCCCGATGCAGGTGCTCGCGCGTGGGTACTCCGTCACGCTGGACGCGCAAGGACGGGCGATCCGCGATCCCGCGCAGGTGTCCGCGGGTCAGGCGATCGAATCTCGGGTGCTGGAGGGCGTGATCCGTTCGACGGTCGTGGGCGGCGACGCGAAACCCCTCCGGAAGCGGCGTGCGGCGGATGCCGATCCGAACGCCGAGCAGATGGACCTGTTCTGACCAGCGGAGTACCTTGCTGCCGTGGCCGACGCACCCGACAAATCGACGAAGAAGCCCGCCGCCGGCAAATCGCAGGGCGTGACGGCGGAGAGTCTGACCTTCGAGCAGGCGGTCGAGCGCCTGGAGGCGATCATCGGTCGCATAGAGTCCGGGGAGATCGGGCTCGAGCAGTCCATCCGCGAATACGAGCACGGCGTGGCCCTGCTGAAGCGGTGCAGAGCAATCCTGGAAGACGCCGAGCAGCGCGTCGAGGAACTCACGACGCCGAAGAACGCCGGCGCGGGCGATCCCGACGAGGCGCCGCGCTGATGCCCGCGTGGTGGGGTTGGACGCCCTCGCTCTTCGGCACGGCGTTCTGCTTCGTGCTCGGCGCTGCGATCGGCTCGTTCCTCAACGTGGTGGCGTACCGCGTGCCCAAGGGCGAAGGGCTGTTCGCCCCGCCCTCGCGGTGCCCTCACTGCGAAACGCGGCTGCGCTGGCGTGAGAACCTGCCGATCCTCGGCTGGGTGTTGCTCCGCGGCCGCTGCCGATACTGCAAATCGCCCATCTCGGCGCAGTACCCGCTGATCGAGTTGCTCACCGCACTGTTGTTCGCGTTCCTCTACGCGGCGTGGTTCGGCGAGGTCGGCGGGCACGCCTGGTTCGGCGGCGCGCTGCGCCCTGACTGGGCCGAGGCGGGCATCGCGCGGATGTGGCCTCACCTGATCGTGGTCTACACGCTCGTCGCCGGGCTGATCGCGATGACGCTGATCGACGCGCGAACGTTCATGATCCCCCTCTCGATCCCGTGGTTCGTCACGGCGGTCGCGTTCCTGGTCGCGCCGATCCACGCCGCGGCGGCGCCCGCGACCGTGCGCACGGCGTGGACCATCCCTCTGCCCGAATCGCCGTCGGGCGTCTTCGCGTCGGTCGCCGGGATGCTCGGCGTCGTCGTCTACGCCTTCCTGCTCTCGATCGGCGCGCTCAAACGCAGTTACGCCGACTTCGACGACTGGGCGGCGGAAGCCCAGCGCAGGCAGGATGAAGCGACTGAGGCGTCTGGCGCGGCCGCGTCAACCAACGAACAACCGGGAGGCGAGACCGCGCTGGGTCCGTTGCTGCTGCGCGTGCTCTACTTCACCACGCCGGCGGTCGCGTTGATGGCTGTCGGGTTCGCCGTGGGCCTGCGGTTCGATCGGCCGCTCGAACTCACGCTCGCGGGCACGCTGCTGGGGCTGGCGATCGGGATGGTGCTCCGACGGCTCGCGCCCGGCGCGCGCACGGTCCAGGCACACGAGCCGGAATGGATCCAGTACCCGCACGCGCGGCGCGAGGCGTTCAAGGAACTCCTGCCGGTGCTCGGCATCGCCGGATACATCGTCACCGGCTGGTTCATCGGGAACGCCGCCGGCGTCAACCCGCCGTTCTGGGTCCGCGCGCTCGCGGGCGTCTGCCTGGGCTACCTCGCGGGGGGCGGGATCGTCTGGCTCGTACGGATCTTCGGGTCCCTCGCGTTCGGCAAGGAGGCGATGGGCATGGGCGACGTGCACCTGCTGGCGGCGGTCGGGGCGGCCCTGGGCTGGCGCGACCCGGCGCTGGCGTTCTTCACGGCGCCGTTCTTCGGGCTGGCGTGGGTGTTCGTCGCGGCGGCGCTCGCGCGGCGGAAGGACGTGGCCGTCGCGCTGCCCTTCGGCCCCCATCTTGCCTTCGGCACGCTGGCCGTGCTGATCGCCTGGCCGTTGTACGACCGCCTGCTCGCGGCGATCCTGCCCGCAAGCGTCGCTACTCCATGACGTTGCGCGTAGAACGCGCGATTCGACGGCCTGCGTCCCCGCTTGACAAATCGGCCCGCAAACGGTTCTATCGGGCGTTGATGCCCGGCGCTTACGCCGGCGCGATGACCCACCGAACGCTGCACCCTGTAGAGAGACCCGTCCCATGCGCACCCGCACCGTCCGACTGATGTCGCTCCTTCCCGCCGCTCTGGTCGTCGCGGTGACGCTCGGCGGGTGCGCCGATGATCAGGCCAAGCGCCGGGCCGCCCTCCTCGAGCAGGAAGCCGGCGAACTGCGCGCGCGCAACGAGCAACTCGAGGCGGCGCTGTCCGCCGCGAACGACGAGCGGTCGCGCCTCGAGCAGGAGATGCTCCGCGCCGAGCGCGACGCGCTGGCCGCCCAGCAGACGCGCTCCACGAGCAACACCGGCTTCGAGGGAATCGAGGGCGTCGATTCCACCCGCGGGCCGGGCGGCGACGTCATCGTCGACATCGTGGGCGACGTGCTCTTCGACTCGGGCAAGGTCACCCTCAAGAGCACCGCGAAGCAAACGCTCGACCGCGTCGCCAGCGTGATCACCTCGAGTTACGGCTCGCACACCATCCGCGTTGAGGGCCACACCGACTCCGATCCGATCCGCAAGAGCCAGTGGAAGACCAACGAGCGTCTTTCCGCCGAGCGCGCCCTCGCGGTCGAGGAATACCTGGCCACCAAGGGCGTCGACAAGAACCGTGTCTACATCGCCGGGTTCGGCGACGCCCGCCCGCGCGGCTCGAAGGCCCAGAGCCGCCGCGTCGGGATCGTCCTGCTCGCGAACTGAGCGAACCGGACCCTGAGGAACCATCCGTGCGCCGAGCGGCCCCGCGTCGCTCGGCGTACTTTATTTTCCGTGCCCGCCGCCGACGCCATCACGCTCTACACGCCCGTCGGATCGATCCCCGGGATCGGCCCCAGCCGCGTGCGCGCGCTGAGCGCCCTGGGCGTGCGCAACGTGGGGCAACTGCTCGCGCACCTTCCGTTCCGGCACGAGTTCGAGGCGGGCGAGGCCAAACTCTCCGAACTCCCCGCCGGCGCGGTCGTCACGGCGCGGGGCGAGGTGTCCGCGACGCGCGTCGCGCGGGGGAAAAAGTCACGCTTCGAGGCCGTGCTCGTCGACGAGACCGGGCGGCTCGACCTCGTGTG
>JBQLZI010000135.1:0-6990 GCA_052168195.1 Phycisphaerales bacterium | reverse complement strand
GCGCTCCCGCCCGGGGAGACGCGCACGATGTTCTCCAGGCCCGCGGGCAGCCCGCCGTCGAACGCGATGTCCGCGACGTACATCGAGTAGTGCTCGTCCGACGCGCCGGGGTCCCACTCGCCCCGCGGCACCGCCTGGAAGATCACCCGCTTCATCGCGGTGTCGAAATACGCCTCGCCCGCCTTGCTGAACAGCGCCGGATCCGTCAGCCGCACGTGATCGCGCAGCGTCCCGCGTTCGGCGGCCCGCCACGTCTCGGGCGACTCGAGCGCCGGGCCCGCGCGGTGCGCCGGCTCATGGGCCGCGGCGCACGACGCCAGCAGCCCGCACGCGAGCGTTCCGGCAACGACAAGATGGGAAGAGCGGCGGGAGAGCGGGCCGTCAATCATGATGGGCGACTCTAGCCCGTTCACGCGATCTTCACCCCCGCCCGTCCCCGCGCATTGCCCACCCCAGACCTCCCCATCGTCCACGCGTCGGACCGCTTCGTCGTCATCGACAAGCCGGCCGGGCTGCTCTCCGTTCCCGGGAAAGGCCCCCACAAGGCCGATTGCGCCGCCGCCCGGGTCCGGGCGATCTTCCCCGGCGCCACCGGCCCGCTGGTCGTCCACCGGCTCGACATGGACACGTCGGGGCTGATGGTGTTCGCCCTCGACCCAGGCGCCCAGCGCGACCTGTCGCGCCAGTTCGAGGAGCGCACCGTCGAGAAGGCCTACACCGCGCTGCTCGAGACGATCGATCTTGATCTGGAGGGTTCACCGCTCGCGCGCGAGTCGGGGCTGGTCGACGCGCCGATGCGCGTGGACGTCGACAACCGCCCGTTCCAGATCCACGACCCCGTGCACGGGCGGCC
The DNA here is from genome assembly GCA_052168195.1 of Phycisphaerales bacterium. Classification (GTDB taxonomy): domain Bacteria; phylum Planctomycetota; class Phycisphaerae; order Phycisphaerales; family UBA1924; genus JAHBXC01. The sequence goes on along the minus strand of JBQLZI010000135.1, from coordinate 6,137 downwards.
CGCGCAGACGCGCTGGTTCGCCCTCGCGCGCGAGGGCGACCGCACGCGCGTGCGCTTCGAGCCCATCACCGGGCGCGCCCACCAGCTGCGCGTCCACGCGTCGCTGCCGCCGCCGCTCGGGCTCGGCGCGCCGATTCTGGGCGACGTGCTCTACAACCCCACGGATCACGCGCTCGCGCAGGAACTAGATGAAGACCCGCCGCGATCGCCGCGCGGGCGATTGATGCTGCACGCGACGGAACTCTCGTTCCTCGTCCCAGGCGCCGCGCGCCGCGTGGACTTCAGAAGCCCCGCGCCGTTCTAGCGCCCCTTGCGCATCCGCCGCGCCCACGCGCCGTACTGCACCGCCGCGCGGATCATCTCGCCGCGCGAGGGCTCGCCGCGCCCGAACGCGGTCTCGTGGCGCCACTGCCAGTACGGCCCCTTGAAGCGAAAGCCCGTCACGAACCCCAGCCGGAGCAGTTCGAGACTCCCGAAGATCCAGTCGCGTCGGCGCGGATGCATCGGTGAAGTCTACCTCACTCCTTCCCACCTGCGCCGCAGGCCCTTGCGCGTGTTCGGCGCCGGTTTCAACATGAATTCGCCGCCATCCCAGGATTCACCGATCCCGCACCCGCGCCCCGGAAAGTACTCGCGTCGGACGCAATGCCGCGTCCGCCTTCACAAGGAGCGCCCCCATGGCGCAGCACACCCAGAAGCACACGCAGGCCGACAAGCCCGCCAAAGACCAGAACCGTCGCGAGGGCGACGAGCCCCAGGACATCCGCGAAGCCAAGCCCAACCACGGGCGGCCCGAGTCCGAAGACCGCGGCCGCGACCGCAACCCCGGCGACATGCGCCGCGACGAGGACGACCAGTCCGAGTCCGACGAGACCCTCACCGACGCCGCCGAACAGGACGACGAGTTCGAGGGCGAGGACGAGACCGACGCCTCCGACGGCAGCCACATGCGCAACCCCAAGCCGCGCACCCGCTGAACCCCGTCACCCGTTCCCCGTCCGCACGCCGGGCGCCGTTCGCGGCGCCCAAAGGAGTCACCGACATGCCGACCAGCCGGAACAAACAGACCAAGCAGCCTAACGCCAAGGCCAAGCAGGACGAGAAGTCCAAGCAGGCCAAGCCCGGTCAGAAGACCGAGACCACCCGGAAGCGCTGATCTTTCGCATCTCCGCTTGCCCCCGGCGCGCCCTTTGGTGGGTGCGCCGGGTTTCCCGTCCGCTCACCGTGCGCCGAACGCCGCCGCGAGGATGTCGTCGGCGCGGGTGAGCGATTCGTCGCGCTCCAGCGCGGCGCGCACCATGCGTTCCGCGTCCGGCTCGCTCTGCCCGAGGCGCACAAGCGCGAGCGCCGCCTGCCGCGCCTCCGCGTTGAGCCCGTCCATGCCCTGCGCGGACGCCGCGCTCGCCGCGTCGCGTCCCTTCACCTCGACGTGCCCGGCCGAGCGGTCGACGAACGCGTCGACCTTGCCCTTCAGTTCGCGCGCGATCGTCTCGGCGAGTTTCGGCCCGACCTCCGGCAGTGTTTTGAGGAACTTCGCGTCCTCGCGCGCCGCCGCCGCCGCGATCTCGCCCGTCGGCGCCGCCATCATCCGTAGCGCGCGCTTGGGCCCGAGCCCCTTCACCTTCGTAAGCGCCTCGAAGAAGCGCCGGTCGTCCTCGCGCAGAAATCCGAGCAGCCGCGGCGTGATGTTCCCGCCAGACGCGCCCTGCTCGTAGAGTTCGACGGTGTGCAGCGTCAGCGGCTGGCCGATCCGGTCGAGCAGCGACGCCGCCGTGTACGAAGGCAGCAGCGCCTCGTACGCCAGCCCTATTTCCAGCGCCACCACGCACGACGCGCACCCGCTCGAACCCGCGTTCGACGCCGGCTCCACCCGCTCAAGTTGACCCGTAATCCGCGTCAGCATGCGTGTGTTGTAGCCGACAAGGCGAACACGCGCTCACTTCCCGTACCGCGCCTCGCGCCATTCCAGCGGCGGAGGATCGTCGTTCAGCGGCCAGCCCGCCACCCCAGCGATCCTTCGCCGCAGGTCTTCCGACACCTCGCGCGCGCTCAGCGTCGTCCCCTTCCCGTACCGCACGATCGGTAGGAACACCACCCGCGAGCGGCTCGGCCTCCACAGACTCCCCCACGCCGTCTGGGTCTGCGGCGTGCCCTCGATGAACACCGGCAGCACTGCCGCGTGCGACCGCCGCGCGAACACGCCCACGCCCGCCATGAACGGCATCACCGAGTGCGCCGGACGCTCGATCCGGCCCTCCGGGAACACCCCCAGCGCGCCGCCGTTGTGCAGGTGACGCAGCCCCTCGGCCGCGGCCCGGCGGTCGCCCATCCTGCGATCCACGAAGATGATCCGCGAGTACCGCCAGAACAGGTCCAGCGCGTTCAGCCGCATGTCGCGCGCCATCATCCACCGGATCTCGAACCGGCACGCCGCCTGCACCAGCAGCGGATCGATCCCCGCCGTGTGGTTCGCCACGATCAGCAGCCCGCCCTCGGGCGGGGTCTTGCCCCGCGGCACGTGCTCCAGCCCCTCGAACCGCACGCCGTGCACCACCCGCGCGTAGATCCAGAACCCCAGGATCGCCGCCCCCGTCCCCAGATCGTCGTTCGCCTCGCCCGCCCGCGTCGACCACGCCCGGACCACATGCACAGCCCAGGCGAACGCCAGCCACGCCGCCAGACCCCCCACAATCGGGATGAACCAGTCACTCCCGCCCATGCGAGCCATAGGTTAGCAGGGACTAGAAACCGCGTCGCTCGTTCACGGCATGTTGTTCAGCCACGCGGGCGGCTGCGCCGTGTTCCGCGCCGCCATCCACCCGTACCCGAACACCACCGCCGCGGCCAGCATCAGCCCCGCCCCCAGCAGCGCCAGCCCGGGCGACGACCGCCGCTCCCCCCGTGCCGCGTCCTTCGCGCTCGCCACCACCCGCCCGCATTCCGGGCATGTCACGGGGAACCCCCTCCGCTCGGGCAGGTGGTGCGCGCCCAGCGTCCACTCGCCGCGCGACGCGTGCGCGTCCGCGATGTCCCGCAACGGGTAGTTGCACGCGTCGTTCGGGCAGCGCAGGTCCGCGCCGACGCGCACGCCCTGCACGCCGCGATGGATCAGCCCCGCGCCCACGAGGACCAGGATGACCGCGACCGCGCCGAGCATGGGGCCACGATACAGAGCCACTAGGGCGTAGGGGCAGGCGATGAATCGGAACTCTGCGCACCGTCCGAATTCGGGGACGGCCTTGAGAAGTACACCCCTCGTGTGATCGGGATCTCGAGCACGCCGTCCCAGATCGCGTCGATCCCCGTCACGGACCGCGCCGCGACCGGATCGGGGCGCAGGATGACCACCGGAAGCTTCGCGTCATCGGCGAATATCGCGGATTCGTATTGTAGAAGGTCGACAGAATCGACTATCAAATCGGTGGTTGAGAAGATCGTCGTGTCTGTCTTCATTTCCGTGCCGTCATGAAGCCGCAGGTACACGCGGTGCGCCAACGTGGCTTCCAACGGGGTCTCGATCGGCATCGTGCTGTACGGGCTTTGCGTGGAAGGAAACATGCGCACGGTGAGCGCGCTTGTCATGCCGTTGAACTCGAAAGACTCGGCAACAAGATTTCCTTCGAGCCGCTTGCGCATCGCGTCGGACGCAACGAGCCGTATCGGCGCGTGCGTAGGAGCAACGGCCACAAGTTCGCGTGTCGCCGCGATATCCCACGAGGTGCGGAATCCGCGTTGTTCAAGCTGTATTTCCATCAACTCCTTGGACGGCGCATGGCGTAGCCTGTTGAGGTCGAGAATTGCGACCCTGCACGTGACCACCACACTGGCCGATGTCCCCGCCCGTCCAGCCTCGAAGGTGCTTCGGGCCTTCTCATCTGGCAGCAGTACGGGCCGCTGGCCAGGGATCCACACATACTCGGCGGGTCCGGATGCCCACGTCAAAAGTGTCGGGATATTCATTTCCGGATCGACGCGCAGCCTCAAGGCAGGAGCGCCCTCCCGCTCGATCGTGATATCACCGGAGAGGGTGAAGTACACGGTTTTGTGCCACGCGCTCGCTACGGTCGGCAGCGAGATCGGCGTTGTTCCTGCAAGCATGAGAGGCTGTTTCTTGTGCCCCCGCCAATCGCCGCGCACCTCGACAGCGACCCATTCCCCCTCGACCGCCGTGTCGCGTATGTGCACGCGCAGGATCCACACATTGTCCCAGAACTGCTTGACCTCGGCTTCCGTCGCGTGCCCGCGCATCGCGAGCGACGCGAACACGTCGCCGAGCAACCCCCAATAGATCGACTCATCAGTCTGCCAGCGCAGGATCTGTTCCACGAGCTCGTCCGCGGCGCGCGCCGAAATCTCACCCGCGTTCGCGCGCCGAAGCAGCTCCGCGTGATGCACGTACCCGTTCACGGGCGAATCGTGCGTGGCGCGGTTCTCCAGCACCCAGAGCGGCAGCACCGTCAGCGGGTTCAGGTTCGTCGCGCGCGCGTAAATCTCGAATCCACCGAGCCCCGCGCACGCCAAAATCACGACAAGCGACGGCGCGAGCAACCACTTCCGCGCCCTGCGCCGTCCCCAGCGCACGTCGCGCTCGGAGTCCATTACGCGGCCGCACTCGCTGCACGTCGCCGGGTACGCGCGCCCCGGGCGTTCCTCGCCGAGGATCGCCGTGAGGTCGTAACGGCACCGCCGCCGCTTGCACCGGGGCAGGTCGTCGATCTTCCTTCCGCGGATCGCGATCAGCAGCGCGAGCAGGGCCAGGCCTCCGACCCCCGCCGCGATCGTCCAGTCGATGAGTCCGGCCACCGGGGTCTCCTCTCCGTGCCCAAGCTACCACACAGCGTCGATCACCCGCTGCCTGTTGCCTGCCCGCCGCCTATGCTCCGCTTTAGGCCCCGTCGCACGGGCTCGCATCCCTCGGAACCATCTTCCAAGGCTGCTTGAACCCGACACCCCGCCCCCTTCCTAGGGGGCGCCGGAGCCGACCCCGCGATGCCCAAACGCACCGACCTGCGCACCATCCTCATCCTCGGGTCCGGGCCCATCGTCATCGGCCAGGGCTGCGAGTTCGACTACTCCGGCGTGCAGGCGTGCAAGTCCCTCAAGCAGGAGGGATACCGCGTCGTCCTCATCAACTCCAACCCCGCCACGATCATGACCGATCCGGCCTTCTCGGATCGCACCTACATCGAGCCCATCACCCCCGAGGCCGTCCGCAAGATCATCGAGAAGGAACGCGACCTCGGCACGCCCATCGACGCGATCCTCCCCACCCTCGGCGGGCAGACCGCGCTCAACGTCGCCTGCGCCCTCTGGGACTCGGGCGCCCTGACCGAACTGGGCGTCGAGATGATCGGCGCCGACCGGCGCATCATCCATCGCGCCGAAGACCGCGACGAGTTCCGCAAGATCTGCGAGCAGATCGGCCTCAAACTCCCGCGCGCCAAGTCCGTCACCACCATGGACGATGCGCTCGCCTTCCTTGACGAGGTCGGCCTCCCCGCCATCGTCCGCCCCGCCTTCACCCTCGGCGGCGCCGGCGGCGGCATCGCCTACAACCGCGAGGAGTTCGAGGACATCGTTTCCCGAGGCCTCCGCGCCTCCATGATCGGCCAGGTCCAGATCGACCAGTCCGTCATCGGCTGGAAGGAATACGAACTCGAAGTCGTCCGCGACAAGCACGACAACTGTATCATCGTCTGCGGCATCGAGAACATCGACGCCATGGGCGTCCACACCGGAGACTCCATCACCGTCGCGCCCATCCTCACGCTCACCGACAAGGAATACCAGCGCATGCGCGACGCGGCCTTCGCGATCATGCGCGCCGTCGGCGTCGAGACCGGCGGATCCAACGTCCAGTTCTGCGTGAACCCCGACACGGGCGAGATGCTCGTCGTCGAAATGAACCCGCGCGTCTCGCGCTCCTCCGCCCTCGCGTCGAAGGCGACCGGCTTCCCCATCGCCAAGATCGCCGCCAAACTCGCGGTGGGCTACTCGCTCGACGAACTGCGCAACGACGTCACCGGCACGACCAGCGCGTGCTTCGAGCCCTCGATCGACTACTGCGTCGTCAAGATGCCCCGCTGGACCTTCGAGAAGTTCCCCGAGGCCGACGAGACCCTCACCACCCAGATGAA
>JBQLZI010000134.1:0-6997 GCA_052168195.1 Phycisphaerales bacterium | reverse complement strand
TGGCCTTCTTCCGCGTGGCCTTCTTACGAGTCGCCTTCTTGCGGGTGGCCTTCTTGCGTGTGGCCTTCTTGCGAGTGGCTTTCTTCTTGGTGCGTTTCTTTGCCATGGTGTCGGACTCCTCTTCAGTGTCGGAGCTGAGGATGTGTCGGGCGGCGCGCAGCGCCAGAGATCGCGTCCGGCCGACTATCACATGCTACATCGGCTATCGACCGCACGCACACACAACCTGCAACATTCCTTCAAGCCGATTCACACCTCCAGCCGACCGCGCGACCCCGCCGCTACACTCGCGCCTCCGTTCCACGCACCAGGACGCCAACACACCGAGGCCTCCATGCCCGAGATCGTCGTCAAACAACTCGCCTGCGGCATGCCCCTCGTCTGCGAACGCATGGACGGCGTCAAGTCCGTCGGACTCACCTGGCTCCTGCCCTTCGGCGCCGTCCACGACCCCGTCAATCACCTCGGCATGTCCGCCATGTGCGCCCAACTCCTCTTCCGAGGCGCCGGAGACCGCGATTCCCGCGCACAGGCCGACGCCCTTGACACGCTCGGCGTCGGGCGCGGCGCCGACACCCAGACCTTCCGCCTCGCGCTCTCGGCCACCATGCTCGGCTCCAACCTCCTCGACGCGCTCCCGCTGCTTGTCGACGCCGTGCGCCGCCCGCGCTTCGAGAACGCCGCCATCGAGGCCGTCCGCGACCTCTGCGTCCAGTCCATCGAGGGCCTCGACGACGACCCGCAGACCAAGGTCATGATGAACCTCCGCGCGCGCCACGCCGCGCCGCCCATCGACCGCTCGGGCATGGGAACCATCGAGGGCATCGAGTCCGTCACGCGCGAGGCGCTCGTTGACGCATGGCAGACCCTCGCCGCGCCGGGCGGATCCGTCCTCGCCCTCGCGGGCGAGGTCGACCCCCAGCAAGCCGCCGACACGCTCAACGAACTCCTCGACGACTGGCGCGGATCCACGCCCGATCCCGAACCCGAAGGCGTTCCCGAGCGCGGCGACACGCACGAAACTCAGGACACCGCGCAGGTCCACATCGCCCTCGCCCATGACGCGCCCGCCGAGTCCGATCCCGACTCCGCGCTCGAACGCATCGTCACCTCCGCGCTCTCGGGAGGCATGTCCGGACGCCTCTTCACCGAGGTCCGCGAGAAACGCTCGCTCTGCTACTCCGTCAACGCGTCCTACGGCGCCGACCGCGCGTTCGGACGCGTCGCCGCGTACGTCGGAACCACGCCCGAACGCGCCCAGGAAGCGCTCGACGTGCTCTGGAACGAACTCACGCGCATCAACGGCCCCAAGCGCGGCCAAGGCCTCGCGCTCGGCGGCGGCATCACCCAGAGCGAGTTCGACCGCGCCATCGTCGGCATGAACTCCCGCCTGGTCATGTCGGGCGAGTCCTCCTCCGCCCGCGCCAACGCACTCGCGCAGGACGTCCGCAAGATCGGGCGCCCGCGCTCCCTTGAGGAACGCGTCGCCGAGATCCGCGCCGTCACCCTCAAGCAGGTCAACGACTACCTCCTCAGACGCCGTCTGGGGTGCTGCACCGTCGCCACGATCGGGCCCGCGGCCCTCAAGGCGCCCGCCGACCTGCTCGGCTGATCCCGCAACCCCCAGTCCCCTGCGCCGGTATCGCCCGATCCGTGCATCTCTCACAGGGAATCGGGGCCATGCGTGCAGTCTGCAAATCGTCGACACTCGCCGTCGCCCTCGGCATCGCCGCGGGATTCATGTTCCTGATCGGCCTCTACGTCGGGTTCGCGGCCTGAGCGGGGAACATCCGCCGCACCCCGCGCGTTGGCGCAGGATCCAGAGGAGGAAACCCATGCGCCTGTGCTGCAGCAGCAAATCGAACCCGCTCGCCGTCTACGGCGGCATCGCCGTCATTTTCGCCGGCGCGCTCGTCGCGTCGTCCAACAACAAGGGCTCGCAGGCCAACGCCCAGCAGCACGCGGCCGCCGAGGCCCAGCCGACGCGACTCGCCATGGTCTGGACCAGCGGCGACCCGGACGTCGCGCACCGCATGGCCCTGATGTACTCCCACGCCGCCAAACGCGCCGGCTGGTACGACGAGGTTCAGGTCATCGTCTGGGGGCCGTCCCAGCGCCTGCTCATCGGCGACAAGGACCTGCAGGTCAAGATCAGCGAGATGCGCCGCGACGGCGTCGTCGTCCGCGCCTGCATCGCTTGCGCCAACTCCTACGGCATCGCGCAGGACCTCGCCGACCTCGGCCTGCCCGTCGAACCGATGGGCAAACCCCTCACCGACATGAAGCAAAGCGACGAGTGGGACGTCCTGACGTTCTGAGCGCCCGCGCTCAGCGTCCCGCCGCGAAGAACGTCCGCAGCGAATCGTGGATGTCCGTCTTCGCGTTGACCCGGCTCGTCACGAGGCGCGAGTCGAGGTCGCCGCGCCCGTCCGCGGTCGTGCCCGTCGGGTTCTTCGCGTCCTTCCTGTCGGCGCCGCAGCCCGGGAACGCCTCGTGCAGCACGTTGATGAAGTTCCCGCTGCCGTACGCGCTGGCGACCTGGCAGTAGCCGAACATGTTGCACGCGGGCAGGAGTTTCTCGCGGAGCAGTTGCACGCACAGCGCGTTGTCCGACTCCGACGAGTTGTCGCCGTCGGAGAAGTGGAACAGGTAGGTGTTCCAGTCCGCGGGGTTGTAGTTCGCGTCGAGCAGGCCCTGCGCGCACTGGAGCGCCGAGGAGATCCGCGTGCCGCCGTCCTCGCGCACGCTGAAGAACGTCGCGCGATCGACCTCTTTGGCCTGCACGTCGTGCACGATGTACCGGCTCTCGATCCCGTCGTAGTTCCGGCGCAGCCACGTGTCGATCCAGAACGCCTCCAGCCGCACCAGTTCCTTCTGCTCGTCGCCCATCGAGCCCGACACGTCCATCATGTACACGATCACCGCGTTGCTCTGCGGCGCCTTGATCTCGCGCCACGATCGGTAGCGCCGGTCTTCCCTGATCGGGATGATCACCGGGTTGTCCGGGTCGTACGCGCCCATCGCCAGTTGGCGCTTCAGCGCCTCGCGGTACGTGCGCTTGAAGTGGCGCAGCGACTCCGGGCCCGTCTGCCGCACGCCCGAGTACTTGTCCTTGATCGTCGTGATGTTGTGCGCGCCCTTGGGCTCGATCCGCGGGAGTTCCAGTTCCTCCGCGAGGATGTCCGCGAGTTCCTCGAGCGAGACGTCCACCTCGAGGATGTGCCTGCCCGGCTGGTCGCCGCCGGAGTTGTCGCCCGCGCCGCCCTGGCCCTGCCCGCCCTCGCCGTCACCATCGCCCGACCCCACGCCCGGCGTGTTGTCGCCGAAACGGAACGTGGGGATGTCGATGTCGTGCACGGGGATCGAGACGAACCGCTTGCCCTCTTTGCCGATGAGTTCGCCCCGCGTGAGGAACCGGCGCAGGTCCTTGCGGATCCGTCCCTTGACGATCTGCCGGAACCGCTGGTGATCCTGTTCGATGCGTGCGACCATGGCGCGCTCTCCGTGCGCGGACGGCTGGTCACCCTCCCCTCGCGGGCAAGGGCCGCCCACCCGGGGGCGGGGGCGGGGTGAAGGAACGCTCGTCGTTCCTCTCTTACTACTTCGTCTCCCGGGCCCCGTGGGGTCAGCCCGGTTCGGGTTTTTCGGACGCCCACGCCCCGCAAACCTTCTACACTGCGCGCGATGGCCAAAGGCGAACTCTACAACCAGGCAGAGATGCGCCGGCTCTGGGGCATCGGCGGCATGGGCCTCGAACTCGCTGGCGCCATCGTCCTCCTCGGGCTCATCGGCTGGGCCGTCGACCGCTACTTCGGCACCAGCCCCGCGTGGACGATCGTCGGCGCCGCGATCGGACTCATCGGCGGGGGGTACAACTTCATCCGCCGCGCTCGAGCCATGACAAGAGCCAGCCAGAGCCAGCGCACGCGGCCCCGCTCGGCCCCGCCCCCGCCGGCCCAGGGCCCCGTGGAATACGAGCGCATGCTCGACGAGGAACGCGCCCGCGCCTCGAAGGGCGGCGAGTCATGACCGACCCCGCCCCCGGCGCCCCCGGAGCCCCCGACACCCCGCCCAACGCCGTGCCGCCGCCCCCCGCGAGCAAGGCGAAGACGCCCATCGCCATGCCCACGGGCAAACTGGTGGTCGTCTCCGCGGCGGGCGCGATCCTCGCGGGGCTCGCGCTGTGGGCATTGCTCTCGTTCCTGCGCCCCGCGTCGGCCTCCGGCGCCCCGCTCGGCGCCCTCGCCGGATTCCTCGGAACGGCCATCGGCGTGCTCGTGATCCAGCCCTGGAAGCCCCGGCCGATCACCGCGTGGGGAACGATTCTCCTGGCCGCGCAAGGGGTCGCGTTCTTCGGCGTGATTCTCTTCGGGGTGGGGCTATACTCCGCCTCCCGACCGGACCCGGTCGGCCTTCTGACGGGCGCAGTGGCCTCGTTCCTGTGCGCAACCATCGCGCAGGCGAGCGTCGCGGGCGCCCGCATGAAGGCCGCACTCGCCGGCTGAAGGCCCCGGGAGGACCGAACCGGTGTTTTCCCGCGGCCGCGCCACGGTGGGCGTGGCGTCCGCATTTCCTCTCCTCGCGACACCCGAAAGGGTTGAGTCCCAGCCGATGCTGTCGCCCTCGCTCCCTTCGACCATGACGCTCGCCGCAGACCCCCTCGGACACGTGCTGGACAAGCCCCTGTTCGACACGGGCACATTCCTCGGCGCGTTCACCATGCACACCGTCACGCTGCTGGTCGCCGCGCTGCTCACGCTGTGGGCCATGCGCAAGGCCGCCGCGTCGATCGCCACCGGGCCCGAGTCCCTCGGGAACGACCGCTACCTCACCCGCGGCCGCTTCGGCCAGCTCATCGAGGTCATCACGGTCTACCTCCGCGACAACGTGATCGTGCCCCAACTCGGAGAGAAGCAGGCGCGCAAGTTCCTGCCCTTCCTCCTCTCCCTCTTCTTCTTCATCCTCTTCAACAACATCCTCGGCCTGATCCCGCTGCTCGACCTCCAGCACCTCATCGGCGGCGTCGCGTGGGGCGATTCCCACTTCGCTGTCGTCGGCGGCACCGCCACCGGACGCCTCGCCGTCACCGGCGCGCTCGCCACCGTCGTCTTTATCGTCTGGCAGATCAACGGCCTCCGCGAGAGCGGCGTGAAGGGCTGGGCGGCGCACTTCCTCGGCGGCGCGCCGTGGTACATCGCCCCGATCATGGTCCCCGTCGAACTGATGGGCATGTTCGTCAAGCCATTCGCGCTGGCGCTCCGCCTCTTCGCGAACATGACCGCGGGCCACGTGCTCCTCGCCGTGCTGCTGGGCTTCACCGCCGCCGCTCCCGCCGCGATGGGCTTCGTCAAGGGCTCGCCCGTCATGCTCCTGGCGCTGGCCGGCGGCATCGCGATCTTCTTCCTCGAGATCTTCGTCTCCTTCCTCCAGGCGTTCATCTTCATGTTCCTGACCACCCTCTTCATCGCGCAGCTCGCCCACCACCATCACGACGAGCACGCGCACGCCGACGACTACAACGGTCACCAGGGGCACGACGCCGTCCACGACCGCGCCGCCCCCGTCACGCAGTAACCACGATTCCCCGCGCCGCGCCGGCTCCCGGCGGGGCGCTTCTCTTCGAGCGGGTGAGTCGCCCGCTCGGCAGCGGATTGCAGACCCTCCCCGTCGAGCACGGCGGAGATCACACCGAGTTCGGCGCCCAACCGTTCACGAGGGCGCGAGGAAAGCACGGAGTTTCGAGAACCCATGAAGATCGCCACCCTCGTCAAGTTCACCGTCGCCGCCGGCGCCCTCGCCGCGCTCACCTCCCCCGCGCTCGCGCAGGCCGGCGAAGGCGCCGAAATCGCCGCCGCGTCCGCCGCCTGGGGCAAGGGCATCGGCGCCGGTCTCGCCGCCGGCCTCGCCGTCATCGGCGGCGGCCTGGGCATCGGGAAGATCGGTTCCTCCGCTGTCGAGTCGATCGCTCGTCAGCCCGAGGCCTCCGGCACCATCGGCACCAACATGATCATCGCGGCCGCTCTAGTCGAAGGCGCGACCCTGTTCGCCGTTCTCGGCGGCTTCCTCGCGCTGATCGGCTGATCCGATCCACATCCCTCGCGCTACGGCGTGAGGGCCCGTGCGATGCGCCCCGTATCGCCCGCGCCCCCGCGCCGACTCGTCGCGTACCTGACCCTTCACTCTTCCGCGCGCCCCGCGCCCCTCAAGAGACCACGCCGATGAACCTCGCAGCCCGCGCGTTCGTCCTCGCAGCCCTGGCCGCCCCCGCTCTCGCCGCGCCCGCAGCCGAGGGCGAGCACGCCGCCGCCAAGGGCTCGCCGATGTCCTTCGAGCTCCTCCAGTACCTCTTCACCATCATCACCTTCCTGATCGTCCTCGCGATCCTGGGCAAGGTGGTCTGGCCGAAGATCCTCGGGGCCCTCGACGAGCGCGACAACAAGATCCGCGCCGAGATTCAGGCCGCCGAGGACGCCCGCAAGCAGGCCGCCGCCGCCCTTGAGCGCTACGAGAAATCCCTCGCCGAGGCCAAGGCCGAGGCCACCGCGCTCATCGAGAAGACCAAGGCCGAGCAGTCGACCCTCGCGGCCGACCTGCGCTCCAAGGCCGACGCCGAACTCACCCGCCTCCGCGAGGCCGCCCAGCGCGACATCGAGAACGCCAAGCGCCAGGCCGTCAGCGAGGTCTACGCGCAGGCCGCCGCCCTCGCGACCGACCTCGCCAGCAAGGTCCTCAAGCGCGAGATCAACCCCGAAGACCAGCGCCGCCTGATCGACGAGTCGCTCGGCGAGCTCGAGTCCGCCCGCAACTGATCCCCCGTCGGGACCACCAAGCACTCCTTCATCCGGAAGACCCATGCCCCTGCACGAAGGACAGCCCGACGCCGTCGCCCGCCTCTACGCCGCGAGTCTCTTCGAGGTCGCGAACGACAAGGGCGGCCAGGACACCATCGAGGCGCTCGGCGCCCAACTCGGCGAGATCGTCGAAGATCGGAAGAGCA
>JBQLZI010000133.1:0-7008 GCA_052168195.1 Phycisphaerales bacterium | reverse complement strand
TGGTGAAGATGCGATCGGCCACCCAGCAGGACGAGGGCGCCATCACGCTCGAGTTCGCGATCGGCACCGACAAGAACGTCGCGCTCCGCGAGGTCTCCGACCGCCTCCGCGAGGTGCCCGAGTACCCCGAGAACGTCGACGAGCCCGTGGTGCGCACCGGCGACGACCGTGATCGCGACTACATCGCGTGGATCATTGCGAGCACGACCGACCCGAACTTCGACATGCGCCGGGCGTTCGATTTCTTCGACGACCGGATCAAGCCCTACCTCGAACGCTCGCCGGGCGTTTCCGAGGTCAACGTGCTCGGCGGCACGGAGCGCGAGGCGCGTCTCCTCGTCGACGCCGAGAAACTCGCGCAGCGCGGGGTCACGTTCCCCGAACTCATCAACTCGCTGCGGAACGAGAACGTCAACGTCTCCGCCGGGCAGTTGCCCGAGGGCAAGCGCGACATCCGCGTGCGCGTCGTCGGCGAGTACGAATCGCCCCAGCAGATCCTCGACACGATCGTCGCGTACCGCGACGCCGCCCCGGTGTACTTCCAGGACGTCGGCACGGTCGAGATCTCGTACAAGGAGGCGACGAGCGAGGTCCGCCAGAACGGCAACGTCTCCCTCGCGATCAACGTGCAGCGCGAGCCGGGCACCAACGTCCTCTCTGTCATGGACGAACTGCGCAGCCGGCTGAACGAACTCAACGCGCCGGGCGGGCTGCTCGATCAGGAATCCGAGCGCATGGGCCTCAGCGGCACGATGCGCCTCAAGCAGGTCTACGACCAGACGGTGTACATCTACCAGGCCCTCGACCTGGTGCGCAGCAACATCTTCCTCGGCGGCATCCTCGCGATCGCCGTGCTGCTCGCGTTCCTCCGGTCGCTCCGGGCCACGCTCATCGTCGCGATCACCATCCCGGTCTCGATCATCGGCTCGTTCATTGTGCTCCAGGTGCTCGGGCGCAACATCAACGTCATCTCGCTCGCGGGCATGGCGTTCGCGACGGGCATGGTCGTCGACAACGCCATCGTCGTGCTCGAGAACATCTACCGCCGTCGCCAGATGGGGGACGACGCGCCGAAGGCCTCGCTGCGCGGCACGAACGAAGTGTGGGCCGCGGTGCTGGTCTCCACGCTCACCACGGTGGTCGTCTTCGCGCCGGTGCTGACCATCCAGGAGGAGGTCGGCCAGCTCTTCCGCGACATCGCGTTGTCGATCTGCGCCGCGGTGCTGCTCTCGCTGCTCGCGTCGATCACCATCATCCCGATGTTCGGCTCGCGGCTGCTCCGCCGGGGCGTGGCGGGCGTGAACGAGAAGCCCGCTCGTCGCAAGAACCCGGTGTCCCGCGCGTTCTCCGGGATCGATCGCGTCGCGGGCAAACTCCGCGACGGCTACGTCGCCGCGCTGACGTTCATCATGAAGTCGTGGATCGCGCGCATCGCGATCGTCGGTGCGCTGACCCTCGGTTCGCTCGTGGCCGCGACGCTGCTGCTGCCGCCGGCGAGTTACCTGCCGGCGGGCAACCGCAACCTGATATTCGCGTTCATGATCCCGCCGCCGGGGTACAACCTGAAGATGCAGAGCGAACTCGGCCAGCGCGTCGAGTCGACGATGCGGCCGTACTGGGAGGCCGCGGGCGATCCGCAGGCCGCCGCGGCGCTGCCCGAGGTTCCCGGGCTCGATCCCGTCACGGGTCAGCCGGTCGTCGTGCAGCCCCCGCCGATCGACAACTTCTTCTTCGTCGCGATCCAGGGCGGGATGTTCATGGGCGCCATCTCGACGGAAGAGGCGCGCGTGCGGAACCTCATCCCGCTGTTTCTGCAGGCGGCGGGCCCGCAGGCCGCCCCGGGGGTCTTCGCGTTCCCGATCCAGTTGCCGCTGTTCCAGGTCGGCTCGTTCGGCTCGGGCAACTCGGTCGAACTCGAGATCGTCGGCGAGGATCTGAAAGAGGTCCGCGACGCGGCCAGCGCGCTGCTCAACGTGGGCTACCAGCAGTACGTCGGCACGGCGTTCGAATCGATCCGTCCCGACCCGGGCAACTTCAACATCTCCGGGCAGGAGGTCCGCGTCGACGTCGACCGCGTCCGCGCGGCGGAGGTCGGTTTCAGCGTCCGCGACGTCGCCACCGCCGTCCGTGCGGCGGGCGACGGCGCCATTGTGGGCGAGTACCAGGAGGGCGGCACCCGCATCGACCTGCGCGTCATCGAGTCGCGCCAGAACGACTGGGCCAGCCCGGCCCTCGATTTCGCGGACATCGCGAGCGTTCCGATGGCGACCCCGAGCGGGCGCACGACTACGATCGGCGCCCTCGCGAGTCTCAGCCGCGTCGATTCTCCGCAGCAGATCAACCGCACGGAGGGCCAGCGGAGCGTGTCGCTGAACATTTCAGCGCCGGCGGGCCGCGCGCTCGAAGACGTGATGGACATCATCCAGAACGACATGATCGCGCCGCTGCGCGAGCAGGGCGTGATCCCCCCCAGCGTGCAGACCAACCTGTCGGGCGCGGCCAGCAAACTCACCGAGGTGCGCAACGCGATGCTCGGCGAGTGGACGGGCGGCTTCCTCGACGTGGTCGTCAGCGTGCTGACGAGCCGCATGTTCCTGGCGATCCTGTTCTGCTACCTGCTGATGAGCGCGCTGTTCGAGAGTTTCCTCTATCCGCTCGTCATCATGGCCACCGTTCCGCTCGCGCTCATCGGCGGCATCATCGGCCTTCGCGTCGTGCACGAGTTCGACACCACCCAGCAACTCGACACGCTGTCGATGCTCGGGTTCGTCATCCTCGTCGGCATCGTGGTGAACAACGCGGTGCTGATCGTGGCGCAGGCGCTGAACTTCATGCGCGGCTTCGGCGAGACGGAGAGCGATCCCGTCGAGCCGATGGCGCCCCACGCCGCGGTCGCCGAGTCGGTGCGCACCCGCATGCGTCCGATCCTCATGACGACGCTCACGTCGGTCATCGGCATGGCGCCGCTGGTCATCATGCCCGGCGCCGGGTCGGAGTTGTACCGAGGGCTGGGCTCCGTGGTGCTGTCGGGCCTGCTCTTCGCGACCATCTTCACGCTTGGCGTGGTGCCGATGCTCTTCACGCTGGTGCTCGACGCCAAGCAGGCCGTCTTCGGCGCCGCCGACGCCCGCGCGAAGATCGCTCGCGAGCGGTGGGATCGCGAGCACGCGTCGCGTCAGCGCCGGGCGACCCCGGCCAGCGCGAACCACGAGACGACGAAGGCGCCCGAGCGGGAACGCACGCCCGCGACGACGGCGTGACGGCTCATGCAACGCGGCGTGTGCCGCGACGGCGGGCGCGCGTCAGTTCAGTTCGGCGACGCACCACGCGCGCTCGCCGTTCATTTCCACCGAACCGAGGAAGTGAACGCGAAGATCGGCGTCGAGCAGCCCCCGCACCCGCTTGGGATGCTGGGTGAAGAGGTGCAGCGTCGCGGGCTTCCCGGATTCGATCGCCCGCCCGAGGATGGTCGAGCACGCCGCCGCGAGCACTTCGCGGTTCACCGACGCCCACGCCTGCGCCGAGAGCAGCGACGCCGTCGGCGACGCGGACGAATCGTCGATCGCGAGCAGGTGCAACCCGCCTGAAGCGTCCGCGGCGAGTTCCACGCCCTCGCACCTCGGAACGGTCAGCGGCACGCGCACGAGCCCGCGGACGCGCGACGCGAGCGAATCATCGCCGGCGTCCGTGCAGGGAACCGGGGTCGCGTGGCTCTCGATGTTCGAAAGGTCCGTCTCGCCCGGCGCGGGATCGTCGATGATGTCGACCGCAACGGCATGGCCTTCGTCGGGTTTCGGCTCAGGCGTTTCGCGGTCGGCGTCGCGCGAGGCGGCACGGATGTGGTCGAGGGTCTCGGTCAGCGACGCGGCGTTGGGCCCGCGGTACAGGCACACGCTGCGCACGGGCTCGATGCGCTCGACGTGTCCCGCGTACGCGAGAGGGGTCTCCAGGAACACCTTCGCTGCGCGGGCGATCTTCTCGAAAGCCCTGCGTCCCTGCTCGCCGGTCGCGCCCATCGCGGCGACGCGGACGGCGGGCGGATTCGTCATCGCCGACCAGCGGGGCGCGAGCGACTTCAGCGTGCGGTACGCCGCGATCATCGCCGGCTCGTCAACGCCCGTCAGCAGGGTCACGGTGCGCACGCCGTCGTGCGCGGCGAGATCGGCCTCGCTGGTCTCGCCGGTGCGGACGATCACCCGTGATGCGGCGCCCGCGGCCGCAGTCAGGGCGTCGCGCAGCGACGAAGATTCGTTCGCGCACGCGCTGTCGATGTGCTCGCCGACGAGGTCGACGCTCCCCTCGCCCGAGAGCGAGCGCACCAGCGCGACCGGCGCGCCGAGCCGGGCGGCTTCGACGCGGACGAACTGGGTGATCCACGCGCTGGCGTAGACGGGGAGACTGCCCAGCAGCATCGCCTCGACGTGGAGTTCCCGTGGGGTGTGCTGGGGCGTCGACGCGGCGGCGTCTGCACGATCATCCGAAACGAGCCGGAGCGGGGGCGACTTCGAGAGCGGCTTGGGCTCGGCGCCTCCCAGGAAGAGATCCGCGAGCGCGTCGTACTCGCCCGCGAGGCGGGGAGCGCCGTCCGGGTGCTTGTCCGAAGGGAACGAGGTCACGCGCGGGCTCCTCGGTGGTCGCCGGCCATCGCGGGTTCGGCGGGCAGCGCCGGGCGGACGACGACGACGCTGTTCACCTCGCCGAAGGCGTTGGCGTTGGTCTCGGGGTTGTGCGGGTCGGCCTGCCAGCGGCCGTCGATGACCAGGCGGTACTGGCGGCGGCCGGGCGGCACGGCGAGCGTGACGCTGTGCGCGTTGATCGTTGGGTCGAACGTCATTGGGGCTGCGGCGGGGGACCAGTTGTTGAAATCGCCCGCCACCACGACGCGCTGCTCGGCGCGGCCCGGATAGATGAAGCGGACGCCCTCAGGCACGTGGCGCACCCCGACGAACGGGGGACGCGGCTGGCTGCGCAGCGACCGCTCGCTCTCGCGCGACGCCGATTCGTCGACGA
Organism: Phycisphaerales bacterium; assembly: GCA_052168195.1. GTDB lineage: Bacteria > Planctomycetota > Phycisphaerae > Phycisphaerales > UBA1924 > JAHBXC01. The sequence continues at coordinate 1,998 of JBQLZI010000133.1, read as the reverse complement.
TCGCGTCGTCGAAGCGGCGCACGGCGGCCGCAACCTTCGGGTCCGCGTCGAGTTTCTCGTGCAGGCGCCGGCTGTTCTCGACGAGTTGTCGGGCCCTAGCGGCGAGCTCCGCAGCGCGGCTGAGCACGGGGTCTTCGACTGCGGGCGCCGGCGCACTCGGGGCGGAGGGAGGAGTCTCCGCCGCGGGCGCGTCGGCGAGGGGCTTGAGTTCGGTGATCGGCGGCGCGTCGCCCGAGCGCTTCTGCGCGGTGCTGGAGAGGAGCCAGTCGGCCAGCGCGCCGTAGTCCGCGGCGCCGGTCGATCCCGGGGCGTACTCGTTCACGGGCTGGCCGATCGACGCGGCCTCGCGGAGTTTCTCGTCGCGGCGGATGACGACCGGCACGAGCCGGTCGTTGAAGGAGTCGCGGATCTCGGCGAGCAGGGCGCGGGAGAGGGACGAGTCGTCCTCGTACATCGTGGGGAGCACGAAGTAGGGGGTGCTGCCGCCCAGACGGCGCGCGAGCGAGCGGATGGTGTTGGCCTGCTTTCCGGCGCCCTTCATCGCGAAGAATCCGGTTTCGACGGGGATCAGCACGTCGGTCGCGGCGCGGAGGGCGTTGTAGGTGAGCAGGCCGATGGAGGGCGGGCAGTCGATGACGCACCAGTCGTAGGCGTTGCGGGACGCGTCGCGCGGGGCCGACGCGGTGATCGCTTCGACGGCGCGTTCGAGGCGCTGGTCGCGGTCTTCGAGTTCGGCGAGCCCGCCGCGGGCGGCTTCCAGCCCTGCAAGGCGCATGGAACTCGGGACGAGGTCGAGGTTTCGCCCCGCGCGCCAGACGAGCCGCGCGCGCTCGGCCGCGATGCGTTCGGGGTGGAGCATCGCGTCGCCGATGTGCCGGTCGATCGCGGAATCCGGGATCGCCAGGCCCGCGGCGCAGTGCGACTGCGGGTCGAGGTCGATCAGGAGCGTCCGCAGGCCGCGGCGGGCGAGCACGCCTGCGAGGTTGACGGCGGTGGTGGTCTTCCCGCAGCCGCCCTTCTGGTTGATGATCGCAACGGTGCGCACGGCGATCCCTCGTGAGCGCAAGGGGATCCGGGCCGGTTCCGTGGCCTCGGGCGTGGGGCTTTGGGAGCGAGAGAGGGCCAACGCGGCGTCCGGGCCGCGCAATCCACGCGCATCTGCTATCGGGACTCCCCGGTCCGGCACTTGATAATCTGGGGGGACGCCCGGCTTGACCGGGGTCCGGCTCGGGCTTAGCCGGCCGGTTCACAGTTTTTTCTGGTGCTGTGCACGCGATGCGGTACCTTGGAGTGGTGCGCCTTGGGGGCTGCTTCCGGGGGACGGAAGCGCGGGCCGGGCATGAACGCGGAGAGTCTGCCATGGGTGTGAGTGCGTGGAACACGATGCCGCAGCGTCTGACGGCCTTGGCGACGATCTTCGTCGTGGTGTGCGGTGCGAGCGCGATCGCCGAGTCCGGGGCTGCCCGGGGCTCGGATGATTCCCCGCCGGCGGTGAGCATCAGCGGCGTCGAGGCGGTCTCGGCGAACTCGCTTCTCGTCACGGTCGTGACGGACGAACTCGCGACGGCCTCTGTCGAGGCGTCGTTGCAATGCGACCGCCCAGGCGTCGTTGTGAGCGGGAAATCGCTCGGCGTGTTCAACCCGGCCATCCCGGGGTACGAGCACGAGATCCTGGTCGAAGGCCTGCGTCCGAACGACGAGCACTTTGTCCGCGCCTCGGCGACGGATCTCTCCGGCAACGTGGGCACGGCCGAGGGTGAGTGTGTCGGCGCGGTCACGCCCGACCTGCCGCGGCTGCCCGTCGAGGCGTTCTCGGCGAGTAATCCGTTCGATCTCGAATACCGCTCTGTGGAATTCCGACCGGTCGTTGTCGACGGCGTGCACAGGTACGCGGTGCGCGCACGGGACATCGACGGGCTGCCCGTCGATCCCTCGGGCGGCGTCGCGGTGCTGAACACCGGAACCCAGTTCACCGACAACGACGCCGCGGTGGAGATC